>CALLAG010000212.1 GCA_938002705.1 uncultured Saprospiraceae bacterium
AAGATGCCTCAGAAGAAAGGTAGAAAATTAATTTTCTGGTGGTTTTTCGGGATAGGTTTTCTTGTTGCTGTAGCTTCATTTTTTGTGCTTAATTCTTATCTCAATAAAGAAACATCCTCTCTGAATACTGAAATTTCAGAAGCAAATAGCAATTCGACTAAGACTGCAAAACCAACAATAAGTACAGAAAATAATGATGTAGACAATAATATCACAAAGGCGACATCAACTACTAATACGAATGAAATAAACAACAACAAAGCAACAGCGATTAATAGGCTAAAGACTTCAGATATAAAAAAAGAAAGTAGTTCTCTAAATTCTAAAGTTATTGCTACTACTCCCAATCCAAATATTAAGTCAACTGAATATTCTTCCAATAGGAATAGCTCAATCCAAAGCTACTTAAACAAAGGCTTAAATGAGAATGTCAAAAGAATTACGAAGACTAAAGATGTTATAAAAAACAATACAGGTATAAAAGCAAAAGAGACGGTAACGAATCCTAATACTTCTACCGATAAACTACTTCAAAATTCTATCAAAACAAATAAGAAATTAGTGGCTATAAAGCCATTACCTATAGGGTCATTACTTATACAGCATACCACAGACTATGATATTAATCCTTCATTAATGTCACAAGTCTCCCCTATTATCAAACCTAATAAAACTACAGTTTGGTCATTAGCGCCTTATGCAGCGGTGGGTGCTGACTATCTATACAATGCATCATCTATAGGCAGTACATTATCATTAGGTGCTATGTTCAATAATAAAAAATTCTCTATTGGCCCACAAATATCTTACACTATTTCCAAGCAACTTTCAACGAAAGAATCCGCGTTTGCACAATCAAATGATTCTAATGAAATAAGATTAGAAGATAATAATCCTATGGGTGTAAATACCTCAGCAGGCGCTTTTCAAGAGCTCACATATGCGATTGATACCAAAACCAATAGTAATATAAGATATCTCTCAATTGGGATTGCTTCACAATATGAAGTCAATAAACATTTCAGCTTCCTTCTAGGTCTTGGAAAAGAATTTCATTTTGGATCTCAATTGTTAATCCCAACTGGCTTTGAAAATTCTAATTTAGACATGGACCCTCCAGAAGCTATCCTACTTGGACATAATGACACCTACTATATAGAAGCGGGTATAGCCTTGAGATTAACGTCTAATTTGTCAGCTCACACAAGCTACAGATATGCAAATAAAAAACTTATCAATATCATAGATGACAATAGAAAGAGTGATAAAGTCTCACTGAGCCTTAGATACAATTTCTAAAAGAGAATGATAAGCTCTATTACTTTATAACTATAGATTGCAGTACTGTGTTATCGTCACCTCTTAATTCCAATACGGTACTGTCAGAATAAAATCTGATTGTCCCGAAATTAAGCTCGTTAGTGAATTCTCCTATTCTATGCTGATTCGTTTCTTCTGTTAATGCCTCGTAAGTGTGTGTCATCCCACTGGAGGTGACTTCAGAGATAGTCTTACCGTTCTCTAAAGTCAACTGTGACATCTCTCCGAAATGCCTATCACCACTTAGTAGAATAACCTGAGAACTTATATCTTCTATAAGTGTGAGCAAACGCTTTCTTGAACTTGGATAATTAGCCCATTTTTCATACTTATGATCTTTAGGTATAACTTGTGTACCATTCGCTATGATCGTAACATCAGCTTTCTTACTTAACTCCCCTTCTAACCACTTCCATTGTTCTTCTCCTAATATATCTAAGTTGTCATCCAGAACATATACACCCTTCTTACGCAGAATAGGATCCTTAAAGTATCGCGTATCCAGTAATATAACAGCCACCTCTCCTACAACTGATGAGAACTTGTAAGACTGATAAGCACCTTCTCTTTTTCTGAAGTCACTATCCTCTGGGATATCTAAGAAGTCATAGAACTCATCTCTGCTGCCTGCCTTAGTTGGGTATGTACTGTCACCATTATTGACACCATAATCATGGTCATCCCATATGCCAATAATAGGAGTATCATTAGAGAAAGCCTTATAGGCTGGTTGGGATTTCTGCTTATTATATTTCTTACGCAACACGTTCATATCTTCAGAATCTCCATAGATCGCATCACCCAGCCATATCCATAGATCAGGATCTGTGGCTGTAATATCGTCCCATAATGGTTGCGCTTCATCAGACTTATTGCATGATCCGAATGCTATTGTATTCAAGTTCTCGACTTCACTAAGTAAGCTTTCATTAGTATTACTTATATCTAATATTGGAGAGATTATATTCTTCTGAGTCTTACATTGAGCAAGAACTAAGAGCATAATTATAAGAAGTGCCGTATTCAATAATCTTATCATAGTTATCTATATTTCAAATTAACAATTAACCTTAGGCCAGGCCTCGGGTACATGTATTAGTTTCTTTCCTGTAGGTTTGTACACCCAGTATCTTGGCTTGTAATCTCCGTCAGCGTCTACTCTCATAAAGTTAAATGCTATACAGGATTGCCCCATCTTAGGCGTCTCCTCATACAACAAGTTCCATGGCACATCTAAGGTAAAGGACCAGCCTACATCTTGATCACTGCTATCATTGATAGTACCCATCACTTCCACTGTTAGATTCTCCTGGGGTATATGCCATTGCACCATATTCTCATCAGTATTAAGCGGTCCTTCCGCATCTCTCAGCATGTAATCAAATATGGCCCCTGTAGGATTTATTTCAATCTCATAATAATCCTTACCATCAGCACCTATATCAAAGAAAATCTCAAAACAAGATTCTTTATACAGTAGATCATCACGCTCAGTTAAGCTATTCTGAATATCTGAATCAGATATCATGCCTCTAAATGACATGCCACTCTTACTGATATCTACCACGATACTTGTATTATCAGTAACGTAATCTAAGCAATCTAGATCATCATTTGTATTCATAAGATCACAGAATCGGTCTACTCTGAAGCTATGGCCGTTCATGAGACGACTTCTCATCTGGCATCCATAAAGAATACTGAGTAATAATACCGTAATGAGTACTCTCATTAGCATCATCACGGTATGTTGATATACTTATGTGATTGTACGCTTAATTTGAACTGGGGATTGGCTTTGCAGAAGTCTATGGCCATGATTGTATTGTCCTTTTGGAATGCATTATCCATAGGCTGGATATATAGATGCTGATAGTCCATCTCTTTGAAATCTAAAGGATCTATACCGTCTTGAGGAAATACGATTTTTAATTCGTGACCGCTTTTTACTACGATTTCTGTATTGGCTTTGGGGCTTATACATATCCAATCGATCCCTTCTGATAATTCTAAAGTCCCATTAGTCTCGATGGCAATCTCAGATTTACATTTCTTAAGTACCTTAATAAGTTCTGTGTCTAATTGTAATGCTGGCTCACCTCCAGTAAATACTATAAATGGTGCATCTTCTTGAGGCCATAAAGACAAGATCTTTTCTGTCAATGACTCCGCAGAATACTTACCTCCATTCTCACCATCTGTACCCCAGAAGTCTGTATCACAGAACTGGCATATAGCGGTAGCTCTATCCTCCTCTCTCCCACTCCATAGGTTACATCCTGAGAATCGGCAGAATATAGCAGGCCTTCCAGAGTGGAATCCCTCCCCCTGTAGTGTATAGTATATCTCCTTGATTGCGTAAGACTTGGCCATAATTAGCCGCGAAGGTAAGCGGTAAACTCTATTTCTACAAGCATATCAGCATCTATCAAGCGAGATACTTCTACCATCGTCGTTGCTGGCTTGATGTCACCGAATACCTCTCCATGAGCCTTAGCTATTGCTTCCCAGTGACTTATATCTGTGACATACATTCTCGTCCTGATTACGTCAGATAATTGGCCTCCTGCCTTTTCTATGACAGTCTGAGCGATTTTGATGATTTCTTTAGTTTGTAAGTATGGACTATCTGGATGTAAGACATTGCCATCCCTCACTGATGTGGTTCCAGAGACCTCCAGTAAGTTACCTATTCTGACAGCTCGGCTATAGCCTACGATATCTTCCCATGGTGCCCCTGAAGTATAATTCTGACGATCTGCCATACTACTTCTTCTGCATAGATCTCTGTATGGTATCGAAAAATCCGTATGCATCGAAATTGCCTCTCATCTCCACTTCTGGTATGACATACTTAACAACTCCTTCATCGTCAACAATAAATAATCTTGGATAGCCAAAGTCACCACCAAATGGACCTTCAGCTAGCATCTTACTATTAGCAATCACAGGAAAGCTGAGTGGTCTTGCTTCTAAGAAACTAATAGCTTCAGCCTTTGTATTATCACTAAATGATATGACTTGTAGTGTTGCTCCATTCTCATCTTGCACTCTACTCAAGGCATCCAAGTACTCTATGCACTTAGGGCAGTCTTCATTCCAGAAATACAAGAATGACGTCTTACCCTTGAGAGAACCAACTGTGTGCTCCACTCCTTCGGTATCATTAGCCATGAAAGGAATATTAGGACGCCCCTCATATCCTTTAACTTGAGCCTGTACATCGGGGCTCCTGGACTCAAGTTCTACTAAGAAGTGATTCTGGGCTGTAGCAGTAATTGATATAAAGAATAATGTACTAATGGTCAAAAGCAATCTAATCATCATT
>CALLAG010000213.1 GCA_938002705.1 uncultured Saprospiraceae bacterium
ATCAAAGAGAAGCAGAAGACGAATGATCACATCTTATTATTCGGTGTGACAGGAAGTGGAAAGACAAGAATATATATCGATCTCATAAAAGAAGTCATCGCCAGTGGCAAGCAGGTGCTCTATCTACTACCTGAGATAGCACTGACGACTCAGATCGTAGACAGATTAATGTCCGTATTCGAAGGTGATATAGGTGTCTATCATAGCAAGATGAGTAATAACCAGCGTGTAGAACTATGGAATGCCTCACTGAGAGGTAAGCAACTTATCATGGGAGCACGGTCATCTCTATTCTTACCGTTCAAAGATCTCGGACTCATTATAATAGACGAAGAGCATGATCCATCATATAAGCAGAATGATCCTGCACCAAGATACAATGCCCGAGATACTGCAATGTATCTCGCTAAGCTCTACAAAGCTAAAGTTCTCTTAGGTACTGCAACGCCTTCATTATCTACTTACGTGAATGCTCTCAATGAGAAATATGGCTTGGTGAAATTACTGGAGCGACATGGCGAGGCAGAACTCCCTGAGATAAAAATCGTCGATCTCAAAGAGCAGTACAAGAAAGGCTTAATGCAATCCTTATTCAGCAAGGAGCTTAAAGATTCTATACAGCGTGCATTAGATAATGGAGAGCAAGCTCTCATATTCCAGAATCGTAGAGGCTACTCTCCTACTCTGCAGTGTACCTTATGCGACTTCAATGCTCAATGTCCTAACTGTGATGTCAGCCTTACTGTCCACAACTACTTTGATCAGATACGATGTCACTATTGTGGTCATAAGCAAAAACTACCTAAGCAATGTCCTGCATGTGGCAATCCCGATCTTAATAAACTGGGCTTCGGAACAGAGAAAATAGAGCAAGAAATTAAGTCTGTATTTCCCACTGCCAAAGTTGGCAGATTAGATTTTGATACTGCTAAGACTAAGAATGCTTATGAAGAAATCCTTCATGACTTCAAGTCAGGAGAGACTAACATATTAGTAGGTACTCAGATGATTACTAAGGGATTAGACTTCGAGAATATATCTATCGTCGGTATCCTTGTAGCTGACAAAATACTTTTCTTTCCTGACTACAAAGCCAACGAAAGGGCCTTTCAGTTATTCACACAAGTAGCTGGAAGAGCAGGCCGTCGAGCTAAGAAAGGTACCGTTATAATTCAGACCTACAACCCAGACCATCCCGTCATCAATGAGACTAAGTCTTATAATTATATAGAATTCTATAGAAGAGAACTACAAGAACGAGAACACTTCTTATACCCTCCTTTCTTCAGAATGATAAGTATAACAATCAAGCACAAAAAACCGGATGTCGCAGAAGATACTGCACTTCTCATGGCTATAAAGCTCAAAGAGAAACTCAACCAAAGAGTCATAGGACCATCAGTGCCAGGTATAGCCAGAATCCGAGGATTCTATCAGCAGCAGATCATCATCAAGATGGAACGTGACATGACCATTATCAAAAAAATAAAGCAACTCATCCTGGATACAAAAGCTGCAATTCTCCAGATGGATGGTAAGAAAACGGTGAGGATCATCATCGATGTAGATCCGTAATATCGCTTTGAAGGCATTTATTTCAATAACAGGATAATACTAAGATTTTAAGGCTTAGTTAAGCTAATCATCTATTTATGTGTCTTTTTACACAAAGTACGCAGTAATTATGTGTATTTTTACACATAAACTACACTTAAGTGATATTTAAACGTAATATAACAAGTAAGCTCCTATCGTGGAAGAATGATAAAAGCAAGAAACCATTAGTCATTATGGGGGCTCGTCAAGTAGGTAAAACTACTGTCATCAATGAATTTGGTAAAGACCATTATAGAGATGTTCATTACTTCAATTTTGAATTAAATCCAGAGCTACATGAGTTTTTTAAAATAAACAAATCTCCTGAAAGGATTTTATCTGACCTAAGCTTATTTACTAACAAACATATAGATATCACTGCATCACTTATTGTTTTTGATGAGATACAAGCATGCCCTGATGCACTAACCTCCTTAAAGTACTTTGAAGAATCAAATAACAAATATAATCTCATTGCAGCAGGTTCATTATTAGGAGTTACTTTAGGTCAAGAAAGATCTTTTCCTGTGGGTAAAGTGGAATTCTTAGATCTTTACCCGTTGACTTTTGAGGAGTTCTTATCCAACGCTGATGATAGATTATATCAAGCATACTGTCATTATATAGATCAAAGTAAAATCGTAAAGATTCCCACAGCATTCTTTGAACCTTTGCTTGCAACATTCAAGAAATACTTAATCTGTGGGGGAATGCCGGAAGCCGCGAGTCACTTTGTACTAAATAATAGTGTAAATGAATTACAGAAAATACAAGATGCCATACTTAGATCTTACCAATTAGATTTTGCAAAGTATACATCGCCAGTTACTGCTAACAGAATCCAATATATCTGGAATTCGATCCCATCTCAACTAGCTAAAGAGAATAAAAAATTTATCTACAAAGCTGTCAAAAAGGGAGCTCGTGCAAGAGAATATGAGTCCTCTATAACATGGCTAACTCAGGCTGGAATTATTCATCAGATATATAATGTTAATAATCCATCAATCCCACTACAAGCATACAGAGATTTATCCGCATTTAAAATATACATGCTGGATGTAGGTCTATTAATGCGTAAATCAAAATTAAATCCCAGCACATTGATTACAGGTCATGATTTATTTAAAGAATTCAAAGGAACGCTCATAGAAAACTATGTAGCCCAGAGCTTAACAAATTCTATAGGTTACGAACCTTGCTATTGGACTTCTGATAGATCGGCA
Source organism: uncultured Saprospiraceae bacterium (assembly GCA_938002705.1). Classification (GTDB taxonomy): domain Bacteria; phylum Bacteroidota; class Bacteroidia; order Chitinophagales; family Saprospiraceae; genus RFSX01. The sequence goes on from CALLAG010000213.1 coordinate 2,823, forward strand.
GAAATAGATTATATAATAGAGCATAACAATAAAGTTATTCCTATAGAGGTCAAATCTGGAAGATCCACTCGTGCTAAAAGCTTATCAGAATACGACAAGAAATATAAGCCCGAAATTAAAATAAGAATCTCTCCTTTAAATTTACAATTGGATAATTCCCTAATTAATATTCCTATTTTCTATACTGATAAAGTCTTTAAGATTATCGATAATATCCTTGATAATCATCAATAATCCTAAATAAAAAAAGGGCTGTATCAACGATACAGCCCTTTCATCACAAACATTTAATACAAATTAACCTACAAAAATGCGGTAATTCGCATTATAATTTATTCCATATCTGCGTTAGAAAGCCTCGCCATAGCTAAGGCTATGCCTACGTTTTCTGTCTTGATCTGAAAAAAAATTATATGAGCGATCTTATCCGCCCTTCTATAAGTCAAATTGTATAAATCCTAAAGTCTAATTTTGGATTATTATTCTCTTAGTTATTACTGTTCCATCTCTGTGTATCATCGATACGTTATACATTCCTGTAGTCAGTTCTGATACATTTACTTGTACTCTATTTTCTGTCTTATCGAATCGGATATCTCTTACTAACTGACCGTCAGGTGCATATAGTTTGATATCTGTAACTGACTCCATATTCTCCGTCTCTATTGTCATTACCTCACTTACTGGATTAGGATAAATATGCATATCATAATCTGCCTTCTCATCCATCACATCTAAGCTCAACTCAGAAAGCTGTATTGCTTCCTCATCACTGTGACGTGACTCGATTGCAGTCGTTGACTCGTTAGTTCTGATTTTAGAGCCAGAAAAAACGATGCAGTAATCTTCGGTCTCTCCTTCTGGATATTGCTGGCATGGATCATTAGCGTAGCCTCCTTCTTTCATGATAACTCTGATTGTGCTCGTACCTGGATACAGTTGCGCTGGCATAGTGACTATTCCATTCATAGCATTAACACCACATCCGTATGCGACGAACTCATTATTATCATAGAAGTCCCCATCCATATTGTAATCTATCCATATCGTCCAGTATACTTTCTCAGAACCACATGTCCCGAATCCTGGGACCAACTTAAGCCCTAAGCCATCAGTAGCACCTGCTCCTGTACACTGAGATGTATAATCTGCATAACCTCCATCATTACCACTCGTATTATTAATGGCTCCGAATATACACTGCTCAATATAATGGCAGTCAGAAACAACACCACCTGGGCTACATACTGAAGAAAGTGATTCCACTGTGATATCAAAAGAACAAGTCTCTACATTACCACATCCATCAGTTGATGTATACGTGACTGTATGATTAGAGCCTGGAGGCAGAACTGATCCTGGTGTAGGGCCGCTTGTCTGCGTAAGACTCATGCAAGATTCTATCTCCATAATATATTCTAATGCATAGTAACCATACTGGTCATTCCATTGTCCATTATTAAGCATTTCTACGTGGTGCTGACTTCCAGAGTAGTTATTAGGTTGTCCAGGATACCAGTTAGTATAACTGAATGGCTCCCCATTAACCCACTGGAATGATCCCTCTACCGCTGTATCAGAAGCACCTATCCATGCTGACTGGAGTGATAGAATATTAGCTAAGAAAGTATTCTCCGCTGTATTATTAATAACTGCAAGATGGCCACCACTAGCTAAACAAGTAGCTTGTGCATTATCCCAAGTTGCTGGAGCTGTAGAGCAATAGTAATGATGCCCATTCTGAGTACCCATATATACAAAGCCTGGGATAAATCCTCCTCCTGTCGTACAATCAGAACAACATGAGCTTACCTCTGGGATATTCCAATTAACAGCTACTCCCTGAGAGTTAGCTGGTGCTGACGTCACGATATCTTCTGGACAAGTCATGGACAATCCATTCTCTACAGTAACATTAAAGCTACACGTCTCTATAGGTCCACATACATCACTTGTCTCATAAGTAACTACATAAGTACCACCTGTAAGATATGTTCCAGAAGTAGGTCCTGCTACCTGATTGACAAATGAGCAAGGCTTCTCCATAATAAATTCTAACATATAATAAGGGTACTGATCATTCCACTGTCCATTATTAAGCATCTCTACACACTCTTGATTGCCGTTATAGTTATTAGGCTGACCAGGATACCAGTTAGTATAATCAAGGTCATCTCCACAGCTCCACGTGAACTGTCCATCGTTATCTCCATCTTGGAGTCCTATCCAAGCAGACTGTAGTGTAAGTATATTAGCTAAGTAGGCGTTCTCCTCTTGAGAACCTATGCAAGCCAGATAGCCACCATTCGACTCACATATCTGATTAGCATTGGCCCAATTAGCTGTATTAGTAGAACAGTAATACTCACTTCCACCATATGAGCCCATATATACGAACCCTGGTATATTACTTCCATTACAAGAACCACATGTACCACTGTAAGTCGGTGCTGCCCAGCTTACTACTGCTCCTCCGCTTCCACCACAAGGCACGACGATATCTGCAGGACATGAGAGAGAAGACCCACTATTACTATCACAATTTATAGTTACATCAAATTGGCAACTCGAAGTATTACCACATGCATCAGTTGCAGTATAAGTAACCTCTGTCAGTCCTTGGTAGAATGTAGATCCACTGGTTACAACTTGCCCTGCGGCATTCTGTGCCTGTAGAGTGATACTGCTACAATTATCACTCACACTCGGTAGAGTCCAATTAACTATAGCCATACATCCTGATCCACTTCCAGTATTAGGCGTACCTAACATAACAATATCAGCAGGACATGATGCAAATATTGGTGCTTGATTATCTATTAATGAGATTACCTGCACACACGATGTCGATAGATTAGCATTATTAGGATCTGTTGCTGTCCATGTTCTGTTAATTACTTTTGACGAAGGACAAGGTCCCGTCGATGCTATTAAGTCATCGAAAGTAAGCACAGGTGTACCACATACATTGCTTCCAGCCGTTGCTATCGCCTGACCACTTATAGAAGGTGATGGCACTCCACTTGTAGGACATGTAGTATAGTTAGAAGGACAAGTTATTGCAGGCGGATTATTACATGCTGATGCACATAATACTGTTACCGTAAATGAAGCATCTACAGTATTACCACAAGCATCATTAGCTGAGTAGATTACTGTTGTCGTTCCTTCTGAGAACGATGATCCACTTGCGTGAGAACCTTCAAAAAATGTTAAGCTACAATTATCAGTTGCTGTAGGTGCTGCCCAATCTACATTGACTTGACAGCCTGCCCCAGTTCCTGTCACTGTGATATTATTAGGTACGTTACTTATCACTGGCAGCGTCACATCTGCAAGCGTTATGTTCTGCACACAAGATGCCGTCAGCGATGGATGAGCAGGATTAGTTGCCGTCCATGTTCTTTCTATATATTGCGCATTAGGACATGATGTACTCGTAGGGTTAAGGTCCGTGTAAGTCACTACTGGGCTTCCTGTACAATTAGCACCTGTAATACTTCCTGTTGCAAATCCTGTCACTGAAGGATCACTTGATGTCCCTGGACATGCAGTATATGCAGGTGGACAAGCAATACTAGGCGGAGTAGCACATGCAGCACATGTGACCGTCACTACAAATGATGATGTCGCTATATTACCACATGCATCCACTGCAGAGTATGTTACTGTCGTCTGTCCTTGATCAAAATTACTGCCACTTGCATGACTTGAGGTCAATGTAACATTACCACAGTTATCAATGGCTGTAGGTGTTGCCCAACTTACTGGTGTCCAGCAATTATTAGCTGTCCCTGTGCCTGTAATATTTATATTACTTGGTGTAAATGTAAATGTCGGCGGTGTATTATCTATCAACTGTATCGTCTGCACACAAGATGCAGTCAGACTTGGATAAGCAGGATTAGTTGCCGTCCATGTCCTTTCTATATATTGTGCACCTGCACAAGCTACGCTTGTAGGATTAAGATCCGTATAAGTTACTACTGGGCTTCCAGTACAATTAGGACCTGTAATACTTCCTATTGCAATTCCTGTCACTGATGGAGCACTTGATGTTCCTGGACATGATATGATATTAGTAGGACAAGTTATAGAAGGAGGCGTTACACATGTAGCACAACTTACTGTTACTGTAAATGATGCATTAATATTATTCCCACAAGCATCAGTCGCTGTATAAGTTACAGTCGTTAGACCTTCAGAGAAAGTAGCTCCGCTACCATGACTTGATGTTATAGTGACATTGCCACAACCATCAGTTGCAGTAGGCGTTGCCCATGTAGCAACCATCTGACAATTATTACCAGTACCGCTTAATGTAATATTATTAGGTACAAAAGTAAACACTGGTGGTGTATTATCTATTAACTGTATAGTCTGTATGCATGTAGAAGTCAGACTTGGATAAGCAGAATTTGTTGCTGTCCACGTTCTCTCTATAATCTGTACACCAGAGCAAGCTACACTCGTAGGGTTAAGATCCGTATAAGTAACTAAAGGTGATCCCGTACAATTAGTCCCAGTGATCACTCCTGAAGCAAATCCTGTGATAGCAGGATCACTTGAGTCTCCTGGACAAGATGTATAATTAGGAGGACACGTTATCGTCGGAGGTGTATTACAAGACTGACAAGTCACTGTTATATTAAAGCTTGTTGTAGACAGATTTCCGCAGTTATCTATCGCAGTATAAGTAACCACAGTAGTGCCCTCTGAGAATATATCATTAGGATTATGACTTGACGTAAATGAATCTATACCACAATCATCCGTCACCGTCGGTGCTACCCAGTTGACAGACAGCTGGCAATTATTACCTGTACCATTGACAAATATATTATCAGGAGCACCAGAAATAATAGGGCCAGTAGTATCATCTATAGATATAGTCTGTATACAAGTAGAAGATAAGGCTGGATTATACTGATCAAAAGCTGTCCATGTTCTATCCACATAGAATGATCCTGCACAATTACCAAATCCTGTAATCGCATCTGAGTGATATACGATGGCAGGTCCACACGTTCCGCCTTGACTCGTTACAGTAGCTTCGCCAGCAATAACTGGAGATGGAATAAATCCTCCCGGACAAGATGTGTAAGCTGGTGGACAACTGATCGATGGTGGCACATTACATGTATTACAATCTACAGTTACATTAAATGATGCCGTTGCAACGTTACCACACACATCTACTGCTGTAAATATAACAGTAGTCGTACCTCCAGTAAAGTCACTTCCGTTAGGAATATTAGATCCTGATGATGTCAATGTACAATCGTCAGAATAAGTAGGTGCAGTCCATGTCACAGGCGTAGAACAATGAGAGCCTTTCTTATACAATGTGATATCTGTAGGTACATTAGTTATCGTAGGGGCTTCATTATCTTCTAATGTAATCGTCTGATTACAACTTACCGTAAGAGAACTATCATTAGGATCAGTTGCTGTCCATGTTCTTATAATATCATACTCTGACACACATGGCCCAGTAGATATAACCTGGTCTGTATAGACGACTACGGGAGTAGCACATATACTACTTCCAGCTATAGCAGTTGCACTGCCGGTCACTGATGGATCAGGATAGCTACCCGTAGGACAGCTTATATAATTAGTCGGACAAGTTATCACAGGATCTACATCACACAGACAATTAACAGTAACAGCGAAACTTCCCGACACAGATAACCCACAGTTATCGACAACAGTATAGACTACCGTTGTCGTCCCAGCTTCAAAGAAAGAACCGCTATCATAATTACTTGTCATGATGTCAACTCCACAATTATCAGAAGCTATAGGTTGTGTCCAGAATACTTGCGTACTACATCCACTTCCATTACCAGATACTGTAATATCATTAGGAATATCACTTAATACTGGTGGTGTGTCATCACTTACTTCTATTGTCTGAGTACAGCTCGATGCTTGTGTATTATCACTGGCGTCAGTTGCAGTCCATAATCTCTCTATAAGCATCTCACCGCTGCAAGGACCAGACGAAGCAATATTATCCGTGTATGTGACTATAGGACTACCACAAGATGCATCCGTGGGTATCGCAGTAGCTGATCCAGTACCCGAAGGTGTACTGTCACCAGTTACAGGACAGGTTGTAGCTGCAGGAGGACATGTAATAGATGGTGCTGTACAACAGCTACCTACTACAGATACATTAAATACACATGTGGTACTAAATCCACATCTATCATTAGCTGTATAAGTGACCTGCGTTGTTCCAGATGGAAATGTCACACCACTAAAATGTGTGGTCGTAAATGATAACAAATCACAATTCTCAGTTACTGTAGGCACTGGCCATATAGCTGAGCTATCACAATTAGCTGTAAGGTCTACAGTGATATCTGATGGACAGTTATTGATAATAGGTGCTACCGTGTCTTCCAGATATATCGTCTGCTGACAAGAGGAATGCAACTTAAGACTTGCCGATCCAGCAGGATAGGTCGCCTCCCAAGTTCTATGAATAATCTTGAGGCATGATGTATTAGTTGTTATCTCATCCGTATAGCTTACTATCGGTGTGGGACAATTAGTATCTCCTGGCATTACTGTGGGAGTTCCAGTTATGGCTGGATCAATGTTGTCAGTAGGACACCCAAAGTATGTCGGTGGACAAAAAACAACTGGCGCAGTTAAGCACATCATCTTAAAGTTCATCTGTGCTTCTGGCACATCACCATTAAGACAGAAGTTGTCATCATCAGAATTAGCTTGTACCGAAAATGTGAGGCACATAGCTAATATGACGTAAAGTGTTTTTGTAAATAAATTATTCATGCTAAATGTTGTTATTAAGTAATTGCATCTTAAAAATCCGATAGAACGCTTTGCACTGCTTGATAGGATTTTTATCAAAAAATATTTTTTTCCTGAAAATAAATTTTGAAAATGCCGTAGTAAATTGAACTGATCGTAGAATACAGAACACTATACGATACGAAAGGAAAGAGTGCTTCTTAAGAAGAACCTCAAGAAACTGTTAAAGTCCAAATGGAAACCTGAAATAGCATAGAATTCAAGATTGGAAATTAGGGTATGAAAATATGTAAGCCCCTGACCTCATTGAATTTAAAATAGAATATTGTGCTATCCAGAGTGCTATGATTATTCAATTAAAAAGAAGGAAAATATTTTATTTTTTTTCTTGAAAATATTCTAACAAAATGACAGAAATATAAGCATCCACAATAAGGCAACCTTACTTAACGGAGACAAGCATGATACGCTGCTTAGTGCTTCAAAAATAAAATAATCCGATAGAGCCGCTGGGACTTATCACATGTGATAAAGGCAGCAATAGATCAATGAGAAACGTTATGAAATGATTAGAATATTATAAATAGATGATGCAGGAATCCATCATAGCCGTATACTATATCTAATGCAGAAAGTGTATCAAGTTATAATGATAATCTGATAGTTGCGCTTAGTCTATTTATAATAAGAAATAGACCTGGCCTATGAGTAAAATTGAGATCGGTGGTCTTACGATATCGGGCGACATAAATATAATGTAGCTTTAGATAGCTTACATGTTGAAATATCGAGATTTACTTCAGAGGCTATATTTATACCATAGGGCCTTGACATAAATTAGTCGAAGCTGACAAGAGATAATCAGAACTAAGAGCAGGTCTGTGAGATCCTCCCGCTCTCGACTAATTAGAAAATTTATATGAAAAATAAAATAGCTTAATCCCTTCTCGATCTCTTACCTATACCTAATTGCTTAGCTACGAAAAGGATGAGTATAGCACCGAAAGTTCCTGCTACCATCATACCGATAACATTCTCAGGTAGTGTGACAGAGAACTGCTTCTCTACGACCTTAACAATACCGGCTCCTGCGTTGATATTCACTAGATTAAAAAGGAAGCCTCCTACGATAGCCCCTGCTATACCCAATAAGGTATTAATAATAAGACCAAAAGAGTCACCTTTTACCACACGGGCCGCGATAGCTCCTGCTACCCCACCTACTAATATCATGATTACCCAATTCAACACATCTGCTGGTATTCCAGAATCCATAGTCTAATTTTTGCGCTAAGATAGAATTCTGAAAAGAAAAAATGCTGCCGTTAACATTATTTTGGATATAGACAACCACATCATCATGTGATTGTGTAAGTTAAATATCTAAAGTATCTTGGCATTACCTTAAAAAAACATCAATCATGGAGAGCATTAATATCGGTATTATAGAAGACGATAGAGTTATACATGAAAGCTTAGTCAGTAGTGTCAATATGTATCCTGCCCTGAACTTAGCTTTCGATGCCTACAGTGTAGAGGAAGCACTGGAGATAATTAACGATGACATCAAGCTTATCCCAGATGTAATTCTTCTTGACATAGGACTTCCAGGAATGGATGGCATCTCAGGCATTCCTCATATTAAAGAATGCCTTACTGAGACAGACATCATCATGCTGACCACTTATGAGGAGTCAGAGATAATATTCAAAGCATTATGCTCTGGGGCATGTTCTTATATCTCAAAAAAAACATCTCTTAAGGTTATAATGGATTCTGTCTTTACTGTATACAGAGGTGGATCCTATATGTCTCCCACTATAGCTCGTAAGATTGCTGAACATTTTGCTCCATTAAAAAAAATAACTGTAGAGAATAAGACCCAATTAACTGACAGACAATTACAGATAGTAAAAGAACTTTCTGAAGGACTGAGTTACAAAGGCATCGCTAATAAGCTTAACATATCAATAGACACAGTAAGAAGCCATATCAAAAAAATATACAAGATGCTGGAAGTAACCAATAAGCTTACTGTCATCAACATGTATAGAGATGGGAAATTATAGAATCCAGCCCATGAGCTTATTATACAATAGGAATCCTGGAAGTCACGCGGCAACCTATATTGCTATAGTGAATTTCAGTATCCCCATTAAGAGACTCCGCTCGAGACTTCATACTCGCCGTACCTACGCCTGAGGTTCTTACAGTAAGTGGGTCTACCACTCCATTATCCTGAATATTTAAGACCAGCTCTGATTTATATTTCTGTAGGCTTACTTCTACGATATTGGCTGTAGAGTACTTAGCGACATTGGTCAATGCTTCTTTGTAGATAAGAAATATATTCTGTCTTATTTCAGGGTTGATTTTAGATTTGACTTGATCTATATCTGTATTTAATTTCAGAGTTATATTCTTGGTAGATAATATCTCATTGCCAAAATCCAACATACGATCGACAAGATCAGCGTAGGTATCCTTACGAGAATCTATAGCCCATACTGTATCACGCATACGTGTCATAGCATCACGGCTCATCGAGGCCATCTTATTCATAGATATCTTAAGAGAGTCATCAGCGAAATTACTCAAGAGCTCGGACTGCATGGCTAATCCCGTAAGTATACTACCGACATCATCATGAAGGTCACTAGACAGTTTTGACCTAAAGGCCTCTCGCTGTTTGGCCTGTCGTTTATTTGATTTCTGTCGTAGGTAATAATATCCAAAAAGCAAAGACAAAATAAAAAACGATACAGAACCTATGAGCATAGATCTGAACTGTTTATTTTCAAGTTCTGCAATTTTGTTCTTAGCCTCAAGTGCCAATATTTCTTTTTCTTTTTCTGCTGTAGAATACTTAGTCTCCCACTCTGCGATCGCCTCCGCTCTTTGCTCAGAGAAAAGTGAGTCTTTCAAAGCGGCATATTCTGAGAGAACCTTAGCATCCTCATAATATCTCTTAGCATCAGCATAGAACAAGTGCAAGGCATTAAGAGACTCTATTTTATTATCAGCATTATTCATCTCATCTGCCAGAGACTTGGCTTGAGTTAAGAGTTCCTCGATTTCTATGTATGAGAGTGCACTACTTTCTTTTATTATATTCTCACTTATTTCTGATTGTTTAGACTGGCGATAGACTTCTGCTAGACTAACTAAAAAACTACTCTCTAAAGACTTATTTTTATTCAACTTAGAAAGTGCCAGTCCGTCTATGAATATCTGAGTAGCATCTATATAATTAGTCATAGCCATATATACTCTACCAATACCCAACATAGCTGTCATCTCCCCTACTACAAAATTAATCTCTTTAGATAGTGACAATGCAGCCTGATAATATTCTAAGGATTGTGGATAATCTTCTATCTGATAATTGACAGCACCCAGCTTATTATCATTGTATACGATGAGACTCTGAAATCCAATTTCTGTCGCTATACTTCTTGATTTATTAAAGTCAGTAATGGCGCCTTCCCAATCTTTCATATCTAACTTAATAGCAGCAATGTTATGATAAGATATACAGATACCACGATTATCATTGTTTTTCTCTTTTATAGCAAGGGATTTCATATAGTAAGCGATAGCCTCCTCGTAGTCGCCTGCGATATGCCCCATATTACCTAAGTTGTTCCACACAGAAGATAGGTTAGAAGAATTACCATTTTTTGACAAGATGGCTTCTGCGCTGAGATAACTTTCTTTTGCTTTGTCATTATCCCCAAGCATACGATATATACGCCCTCTCATTACATAAGCTCCAGAGAGGGTCTCTGTATTATCAGTGTGTAGTCCGATCATAATCGAGCTATCGGAATATATAACAGCTTTATCCAAAAGTCCAGCATTTCTATAGAGCAAGGTCAACTCAATATATGCTTGGCACCGAGCATCATGATAGTCAGTATTACGCAATACACTTATAGCTTCCACTGCCAGTTGCTTAGCGGATTCAGTATCGCCTTCATCTGATCTGAGTCTTGAAAGGCCGCATAGTGCTTGACCAAGACACCATGGATAAGAAATGGACTCTGGATTATCTATTATGTATGCGAATTTCTGAGAGGATAAGTCATAAAGACCCAACTTAGCTAACTTAGTGGCATAGATGATAGCAAAATGAAACATAGGTTTCTTATCATCAAATCGAGATGATAGCTTATGTGCCTTATCATAATATTTATTAAGTACTGATACATCTTTGATGGACGGATGTCTTAGAAAATTTTTATAATCTCTGATCCTACTGCTATCATCTACCGCCTCTTGTATCAATATATCAAATGAATCCTGAATAGCAGAAAGGTTCTGCTGAGCATGAGTATGGTTAGTACTTATAACGAAATACGCAATAAGTATAAAATACGAGCTTAGAGCATGTAGCCATATAGATGACT
>CALLAG010000214.1 GCA_938002705.1 uncultured Saprospiraceae bacterium
GTTATGGAATCTAAGTATAATATCAAAAGCTGGAAAATCAGTAAAAGTAGATATAAGCAAAGAGTAAACAACTGGAATAATCAGTGACAACTATAAATAATGGTTAATGGTTAATGATTAATGGTCGATGATTAATTGTTGATGGTTAATTGTTGATGGTTAATGATTAATTGTTAATTGTTGATGATTGATGATTAATTGTTATTAACGTCTTCCGTTCCCTACTGTCTGGACTGGTGGTTGTATATCTGTAGGTCTGATAGCTTTAGAGTTATTCATTTTCTTGGATGTGTAGTCTGTCACAAAGGACTTCCAAGGCATGGACTTGTAGTAATTACCCGCAAAAAAAGTCATGATCATCTCAAAGGTATTCACATCCTGAAAACCTTGAATGGGCTGTATGACTTTAAGCTTTTCGTCTATAAATACGATAGTCGGAAATCCGATATTTCCATTCATAATCTCTATGGCTAACTCATGGGTCGGTCGCTTACCGAAACTCTTAGTTTGCTTGTATAATTTGTTATCGAAGATGATCTCTTCCTTGTCCTCTGCATTAAAGTGGATAGGGTAGTAGTTCTCGTTGATATACTTGACTATGGCAGGATCAGAGAGTGTAGACTTCTCCATTTTAGTACACCACTGACACCAATCAGTGTAGATATCTACAAAAAATTTCTTTTTGTTCTCACTATGTAATTCTAAAGCTTCTTGCCACGATAACCACTTGATGCCATCTTGTGCAAAAACGCCTCCTGAGAGGAGTAAACTTAGAGTTAATATTAAAAATGACTTTAGCATCTATTTTAATCTGGGTGAAATTATATTCAAAAAGACAATAATGTAACAACAATTCCAAGACTTGATTCTCTCGGAACCCTTTAATTAAAACAACCTTAACACTTTTAACAATATATGTGTAGAATGAACACTAATTAAGGAAAATCATCTGTCCCAATTAGAGCTTATTGCACACTTTGAGAACCATCATTTCTCCTGTATACATAAGTAATCTCATCATCCTTAATCCTACTCACAGTATATGGTAGTCCAATTATATAAGGCGCCTTGATACCGCTTCTCAGTGGCTGATTATTGGTTATTACACGAGCTTCATCCCACAAGTCAGTCTCTAAGAACTTCTGTATGGTCTTAGTACCGCCTTCCACGATAAGACTGTAGATTCCTTTATCGAATAATATTCTTAATAAATTCTGTATGAAGCTTTCATCTGCAGATATCTTGATTCTATCCTTATTAAAGCTATCAGAATCTGCAGTGCCTACATCATTAACGAATAAGGTAGGCGCATCGTCACTACAGACTTTAAGGTGGAGTGGTAATTCCGCTCTCGGATCAAGAACTATTCTCAATGGATCATCTCCTGACCATAATCTTGTATTGAGCTGAGGATCATCTATCAGAGCTGTTTGATAACCTACGAGTATACCATCGACCTCAGAACGCCACCTATGGCTTAATATCTTAGAATAATTATTAGATATAGAGACTGTCTTACCTCGCTTACCTATATAGGCATCACTCGATTGTGCAAACTTGAGTATGACGTAAGGTCTCTTGTTTAGATTCGCTTTGAATGGCCGTATAAGTTGCTCCCCTTGATTAGATAATAATCCGTGGCTGACTGTGAGGCCTCTAGCTTTAAGTATTTCTATAGATTGTCCAGCTACATCAGGATTGGGATCTTGTACTGAGAATATAACTTCCTTGATACCATGTTCTATTATCCCATCCGTACATGGAGGCGTTTTCCTATCTATGCAGCATGGCTCCAGAGACACGTATAATGTAGAATCCTTAATGAACTCCTTTTCCTCGGGACTTACACTATTGAGAGCATTGATCTCAGCATGTGGACCTCCATAAGCCTCGTGATATCCTTCTCCTATGATTCTGTCTTGATACACAAGCACTGCACCTACCTTAGGGTTAGATTTTACATTCTTACCAGCCAGTTTGGCCAGATCAAAACATCGCTGCATATAATCTTCTGGTGTTGCCATATTATACTTCTGATGTAGATGGAGTATATTTCTTTAATGTCTCTATCACATAGTCTACTTCTTCTACAGTATTAAAGTGAGAGAATGAGAATCTTACAGTCTTACGCTGCGGGTCATGGCCTATAGCGGCCAGGACATGAGAGTCGTTCTCTACACCAGAACTACAAGCACTTCCTGATGATGCACAGATACCACTGATATCAAGATTCATCATAAGCAAGTCTGACTTCTCTGTATGCGGAAACGACATACTGAGGATATTATAAGCACACTGATTAGTAATTCCGTTAACCTTAATGTCTTTGAGCTGTTCTGATGCTTTGTATATGAAGTGGGATTTTAAGTTAGTCACTATTTCCTTTCTCTCCGCCATCTCAGTATAGGCGATCTCAAGTGCTTTGGACATGCCGGCTATGCTATATATATTTTCTGTACCTGATCTGATACCTCTCTCCTGATCACCACCATGTACTAATGGGCTGATCATATTTTCGTTTTTGATATAAATAAATCCTACGCCTTTAGGAGCAAAGAATTTGTGTGCAGATCCACATAGGAAACTCACTTTAGTTTCTTGTACATTAAGAGGGTACTTACCCATAGATTGTGATGTGTCACAATTAAATAATGCATCATGCCTGATACAGAGTTCTGATATCAGATCGATGTCATGCATCGTTCCTATTTCGTTATTGACATGCATAAGACTGACGAGTTTCTTATCCTCATCTGCTGATAATATTTCTTCTAATTGGCTATGATTAATATGTCCACTCTCGTCTACATCTAAGTAAGTCACCTTAGCAAGATTATTCTGACTAACGTAGTCTAATGTGTGTAAGACGCAGTGATGCTCAGTAGGGCTTGATATTATGTGCTTTACACCCAAGTCTCTTACAGAACACAGTAAGGCCATGTTATTAGATTCTGTAGCTCCGGAGGTAAAAAATATTTCGCCCGTAGAGGCGCCTAATAAAGATGCTATGACCTTACGAGATTCTTCTATGACGATCTTAGCTTCTCTTCCTTTTCTATGTATAGATGAAGGATTACCGTAGTTATCTGAGATAATTGCCTTCATAACGTCCTGTACTTCAGTCAGTAACGGCGTCGTCGAAGCATTGTCAAAATATACATTCATAAGAAAGACTTAATCCTATTAGGCTTGAAATTTAGAAAACATATCATCAACAAGACACTCTTCCATAATGCCTTTCTCACGATGTACGAATTCATTAATGTTACTGTGATACGTATATTTTCTACTCCACTCTTCATGATTTTCTGCTACTTGCTGTATCGCATCAGCTATATATTCTGCTTCTGCATTAGTCATAAGTGGATGTACTGATAATCTAATCCAACCTGGCTTAGCTGTGTTATCGCCGAAGTTAATCTTATCAGTAATTGACTTAGAAAGATCTTTGCTTACTTGTAATAAGAAGTGACCATATGTACCAGCACAAGAACAGCCTCCTCTTGTCTGTATACCGAACTTATCATTCAGTAACTTAACAGCAAGATTATAGTGTAAGTCATCTATATAGAATGATAATGCTCCTATACGTTCTTGTATATTATCAGCTAGAATATTGACATTAGGGATGGCTTTTAATCTGGGCCATATGATGTCTAATAATTCACGCTCTCTTGCTGACATATTAGGTACGCCCATCTCATCTTTGATGAGCATAGCTAAGCTGACCTTGATCGTCTGTAAGAATGCTGGCGTGCCTCCATCTTCTCTTGCTTCTATCTCCTCATAATACTTATGCTCTCCCCATGGATTAGTCCAGTCTACAGTGCCACCTCCTGGATTATCAGGTACACTATTGTTATACAAATCTTTATTGAATACAAGTATACCAGTGGTACCAGGACCTCCCAGAAACTTATGTGGCGAGAAGTATATCGCATCAAGGTAAGCCTGTGGTCTTCCCGCAGGATGCATGTCTATATCTATGTATGGTGCAGAAGCTGCAAAGTCTACAAAACATAATCCGCCGTACTCATGTAACATCTCGGCGATATCATGATATGGTGTAAATATGCCCGTTACATTACTGCATGAGGTTACTGCAGCGATGATGTCTTTGCGATGCTTATTAGCTTCTAATATTTTCTTGAGGTTCTTAAGACAGAAAAGTCCCTCAGAACAAGGTTCTATAACAACAACATCTGCCTTAGTCTCCAGCCAGCTTGTCTGATTAGAGTGATGTTCCATATGGCTTAATATGACCAGTGGTCTATCCTCTATCTTGACATGTTCTCTGTATGACTCATGTATTCTGTAACCCAATATTCTCTGTAACTTATTGACTACACCCGTCATGCCTGAGCAAGAAGATATTAATACATCTTCGTCGGTTGCATTGACATGATTCTTGATAATCTTTCTTGCCTTCTTATAGGCTAATGTCATCGTACAGCCCGTCGTTGTTGTATTAGTATGCGTATTAGCCACATAAGGCCCCATCTCATTAGTCAGGAAATCTTCTATAGGCTGATATAATCGTCCACTTGCTATCCAGTCCGCATATATCAATCTCTTAGGACCTTCTGGGGTAGAAATATCATGACCATAACCGACTGTGTTATCTCGAAATTTCTGAAAGTGTTGCTCTAATGAGATTTGAGTTTCTTGAGTTTGGATATCGTTAGTCATTGATCATTGCTATTATTGGTTTGATTAAATCTTCAGCTTCTTGTTCGGTTTTAGCTTCAGCTATTACTCTGATTATTGGTTCTGTATTAGACTCTCTGAGATGTACCCATCCATTACTGAAATCTATCTTTAAGCCATCCTCTTCATTAATGCTTTCGTTAAGATATTTGTTTTTGACCACATTAAGAAGTTTCTTGACATCCGTATTTTTATCAAGATCTATTTTGTGCTTTATGATCTCATATTTGGGGTAGCTTTCTTTGAGTGCACTCAAGCTGACACCTTCGTCTACAAGATGATTCATGATAAGTACAATACCTGCTAAGGCATCTCTGCCGTAATGCAGATCTGGTAATATCACACCACCATTGCCTTCACCACCTATAGCGGCATTGACAGCTTTCATCTTAGTGACGACATTGACTTCTCCTACTGCTGATGCATGATATTCTTGTCCATGCTTCTTACTTATATCTGCTAAGGCTCTGGTAGAAGAGAGATTAGATACCGTAGCACCTTTCTTGTACTTCAATACAAAATCTGATGCAGCCACAATAGTGTATTCTTCACTGAACATAGATCCATCCTCACATACGAGTACTAATCTATCGACATCAGGATCTACTGCGATTCCCATATCGCTTCCAGTTTCTTTCACCTTGTCACTGAGATCCTTGAGATTAGCCGGTACAGGCTCTGGATTATGACTAAAATCTCCAGTTACTTCAGCATGTATCAGAGTATATTCGCAACCTAACTTATCCATCAATGGAGGCAATGCAATAGCTCCAGTAGAATTGATACAATCTATGACTACTTTAAATTTTCTATTCTTAATCTTCTCCACATCTACATATGATAAAGCCAATATCTGCTCTATATGATAATCTATAGATGTCTCATCAGTACTTTCCTTACCCAACTTATCCACCGTAGCAAAGTTGAATGCTCTCTTCTCTGCTAAGGCTAATATCGTTTCTCCTATCTTCTGATCTACAAATTCGCCTTTAGAATCCAGCATTTTAAGAGCGTTCCACTCCTTAGGATTATGACTTGCCGTGAATATAATACCACCACCAGCACTATGATGTGTAACAGCCATCTCAACGGTAGGCGTCGTAGAATAACCTAAGTTAATCACATCGATACCTAAGCTCAATAGTGTATTAACTGCCAGAGCAGAGACTATCTCGCCAGATATACGTCCATCCCGACCGACGACGACCTTAGGCTCATTACCACTCTCTAATAACCACTGCCCATAAGCCGCTGTCATCTCCACAATATCTATAGGAGTCAGATTGTCTCCTGGTACACCACCTATAGTACCTCGCATGCCTGAAATAGACTTTTTTATAGCCATTATATAGTTTTCTACAAATCTATAAATTATGGGTGCTTTAGCTTACTATTTATCCTTAAATTCCTAAATACTTATCTTAAAACTTGAGCATAACTATAAGATTTAACTCATGGTATATTTATCACTCTCATAGATAATGCCCTTAAGTATCTTATAACTATCTTGTAGACCAATTTTAATGGAAGTATTGTTCCATTAATAATTTACCATTAACCACTAACAATTATTTTTGGAAAGCCTATTACACATAGATCTTCAGTTATTCCACGCTATCAATGGGGGAGCAGATATTCCTATTATTACTGATATTCTGATTATATGTAGACATAAGCTGTTTTGGATTCCTCTGTACCTTTTTATCCTTAGCTATATTATAGCTAACTATGGCCGTAAGAAGTGGTTTGTAGTTGCATTCTTAGCATTTACAGTATTGATGACTGATACTCTAAGTAGCAGACTGATCAAGAAGAACACAGAGAGGCTCAGGCCCTGTAATACGGAACAAGTCCAAGCCATCAGCCGTATACACTGTGGTCATGGATATAGCTTCCCTTCCAGTCATGCCACTAATCATTTTGGTATAGCTACTTTCCTATTTTTACTCTTCGGATACTTCAGAAAACGATACTTGTTCTTCCTGTGGGCAGGACTTATATCGATAGCACAAGTCTATGTCGGCGTGCATTATCCATCAGATATTATTGCTGGTGCCTTATTAGGTATCGCTATCGGTTATATAAGCTATAGAATATTTGATAGCTTAGCGCAAATATTATACAACAAAGAAAAAGAGATTCATGTCATATAAAGTATTAGATGGGAAAGCCCTTTCGACTACAATAAAACAAGAAATCAAAGAACAAGTCGATGAGATCAAAGCTAAAAATCTCAGAGCACCACACCTATCCGCCATTCTCGTAGGAAATAATCCTGCCAGCGAAGCCTACATGGGTAACAAAGTCAAGTCATGTAACATCGTAGGGTATACCTCAGATCTGATAAGAAGAGATGAGACTATAACTCAAGAAGAGCTGATCAGCTTAGTCCATGAATTAAATGATAATAATAGTGTGGATGGCTTCATCGTACAACTGCCGCTACCAGATCATATAGATGCAGATGCCGTCTTATTAGCCATAGATCCTGAGAAAGATGTCGATGGGTTCCATCCTTATAATTTCGGTTGTATGGCTCAGGGCTTAGAATGTTTTCTTCCAGCAACGCCACATGGGATCCTTATCATGATGGAAAGATATGGGATAGAGACATCAGGCAAGAATGTCGTCATCATAGGTAGAAGTAATATCGTAGGTACACCTCTAAGCATACTACTCAGTAGAAAATCTAAGATGGGTAACGCCACAGTAACACTTGCACATAGCAGAACTAAGAATCTCTCGGCACTTACTCTACAGGCAGATATATTAATCTCAGCTTTAGGAAAGCCATTCTTCGTTACTGCAGATATGGTCAAAGAAGGTGCAGTTGTCATAGATGTCGGCATCAATAGAATAGACGACCTCACAAGAAGATCAGGCAGCAGACTCGTCGGTGATATAGACTTTGAGAAAGTAGCGCCTAAGAGTTCTTTCATCACGCCTGTTCCCGGAGGGGTAGGTCCTATGACTGTCGTCACACTTATGTTGAATACGCTTAAGGCTTATCGGAAGAAAATGAAGCTTAAGGATTAAGGGTTAAGGGTTAATGATTAATGATTAATGATTAAGGGTTAATTTTTAATTATTAATGGTAAATGTTGAACAAGGAAAAAAGGATTAAAGGTGTAAAGGGGTAACGGAATTAAGGAAAGAACAATACTGCAAAGACGTATGCCGAAGGCTACAAAGACTTTTCCATTTTAAAGGAAAATGCAAATGGGTTATTCCTAAGCAAAATTAGAAATGCTAAGTGCTTAACAAATAGAAGTATAGAAAGCAGACTTAAAGGGGTAAAGGTGTAAGGCTCAAAGGTGTAAAGGAATAGGGCTCAAAGGATTAAAGGATTAAAGGATTAAAGGATTAAAGGAAAGAACAATACTGCAAAAAAGTATGCCGAAGGCTACAAAGACTTTTCCATTTTAAGGGAAAATGCAAATGGGTTATTCTCATGCAAATTTTGGGACGTTGAGAGCTAAGGAATAGAATTTAGGTACGCGGACTTAAGGTATTTAGGATTAAGGATTAATAGAAAATACAAACGAATAGATCATGGCAGAACAATATTCAAAAATCACATTAGAGTTCGATAGAGAGAAGATAGACTTTGATCTGCTCTCTGGATGGCTTGTCTATTATGGTGTAGAATCTATCATAGAAAATGATGATAAAGTAGAATCTTATGTTCTCACAAGTGATCTACCTGGAGTACTCGAAGGATTCAGTACTAATCAATCTCTATCAGAAATCAAAGTCTCCTCTGAAGAAGTAGAAAACAAAAACTGGAACGAAGTATGGGAATCTAACTTTGAGCCAATTGTTATCAAGAACGTCGGCATAAGAGCAGAATTCCATGACCCTATGGATACAGAACATGAGATCATCATACAGCCAAAAATGGCATTCGGTACAGGTCATCATGAGACGACACACATGATGATAGAGTACATGAGCCG
>CALLAG010000215.1 GCA_938002705.1 uncultured Saprospiraceae bacterium
AATGCTAAAGTCGTAAACTCTAAATACGTCGCCACGAATTCCCCATCCAAAAAGAAGTTAAATTCCTTATCTGATCTCGTCAATAAAAAGTGGTGCCAGCAGATATTTGGATTAACCTCTGTCCTCAGGAACATGCCATCTAAGGCATTAGCAGTGAACTCTACCTCTATCTCTTGGGCGAATGGTAGGTAGCGAATTAGAAAGGAGGAATCCTTATTGCATTCACTTCTTATAGAGACTATCGGATACTCCTCAGTAGCATCATCTACCCAGAAATAGAAGCTCATAGAAAAGTCTCCCAAGAAAACATCCTTAAGATCTGAATCTAAAAATATCGTATCAGCACTACCATCAAATATCAATGATTGTGACCCAGGACCATCTACACCACATGCACAATTGATATCGTCTCTTACGAAATTATCCGTGTAATTACCTGTATTATCAGTAATCATACAATCCTCAAAATCAAAATCGGCAATAATACTCTGACCATAAGTCATTGTACTACAGAGACTTAAAATCGCTACTACTAAGAAAACTAACTTATTCATACTTATAATTACTATTATATAACGTCAGGATATTTCAATTATGTATCGACACATAAGGACTAAAATAAGATATCCGCTTGTAAACTTAATTACAAACGGATAAATCAAAAGAGATTGAGTGAGTTATTTATATTTTAATGAATCTTTTAAATTTTGTCTGACTACCATCAAATATACTCATGATATAGTGACCAGTATGAAGCTGATTGACGTTAATTTCTGAATTGTTAGTAAGTCGCATTTTCTCAACATAATTCTGGCCATTAATATCATAGATGCTGATGATATATTCATCCTTTGATCCTTTTACTCTGATATTATGTGATGTTATCGTCGGTATAATTATGATGTCATCGTCGAATACGATCAGAACACTTCTGATAGGAGAAGCACTGACATCACCTTCAGCATTAACTTGCTTAAGTCTGTAATAGTTAATACCATTCTGTGGGCTTGTATGCAGATATGTATATAGAGAACTATTATCATAATACTCATCTACTGTAATAGAACCTATCGGAAGAAAGTCAGTATTCGATTCAGGACGCCACTCTATATAGAATTGCTTAAAATTCTCATTAGGATCTACCCACCAAGATAACTGAACCTGCTGTGACTCAGATTCTCTTGCAGAAAATCCCGAAATATCAAGCGATAACACTGCAGGAAAATAAGTACAGCTATCTCCAGTAGCGAGTAATGCACAACCATCAGTGGGTGTGCCCCAATACATACAATTCTCGATATTAAACGGTGGTATATCTAATGGATCTACATCTGAACAATTCACATCTCCATAGGCTACAGAACATGATTGTTCTCCTGTAGCATCAGACAGCGTCACGACATCTCCATCATTACCCAGAAGAGCCGTACCTGAATAATTCATATCTAATATACCCTCTGGGACATCGCATACAGTTGTATCTATTACTGAGCCATCGCCACAATAATCCAATACAATGACGACACATTCTCCAGGTCGTAAGAATGTATTCTCTGGTATCGTATAGTCTGCATATGGAGGCGGGTCGTCATCCCCTATCTGCCATCCTGATATATCAGTTATGGATTCTTGGCTGGTATTACATATCTCGATGTACTCATCATTAGAATTAACGATACCGTCGTTGTTAGTATCATAGCCTGACTCATCACCTGATGGATCTATCATAAGTGCATTAATAACCACACTATCTATCATACATTGGCCGTAGCCTGTAGGGACTGATATTATGATTAATAATGTTATAAGTATGATATTCTTCAATAGGAGTGCTTGTTTGTGTAAATGTAATTAAAGTATAGGTTAATATATAAACGAAATACTTATATGAATTGCGGCTATATATATCTAATTTAATTACAATATTTTATGTGTAAATATCGTAGCTTCGTAATCTCTTATTCTATAATATTAGAGAGCAATACTTATACATGGATACATCACTTATTATTATCATAGGTCTGATTCTTTTAGGCTTTTTGTTCCTATACTATGGTGCTGAGCTACTCATTTCTGGAGCAGAAAAACTAGCCACAAACCTCAATATCTCTAAAGCGATCGTAGGTGTTGTTATCGTAGCTTTCGGTACAAGTGCACCAGAACTTTTTGTCAATGTAATATGTGCTTGTAGAGATGAGACGGCCTTTGCATTATCCAATATCTCAGGAAGTAATCTGACCAATCTCTGTATAGGTTTTGGACTGATAGGTATTCTATACAGCCTTAACGTCAAAGTAGAATCCTTCAAGTTAGATTTCAGTTATTTCATACTAGGACCTATGATTATAGCTATCTGCTTTATTCTCTATAATTATACGATACTACCATTGTGGTCAGTACTCATTCTGATACCTATGATGCTTTTCTTTCTATATAAAGCGAAGCAAAGATTCAATGACCCAGATAGTCATAACGAACCAGATAGCACTGATATACTTAAGGGTGTAGGGATGTTTATCATAGGTATATTAGGCCTATACATAGGTGGAGAATTAGTGGTAGGTAACAGCCAGAAAATAGGTCAGACATTCGGCATATCAGATGCGATTCTTGGCTTGACTATCGTTGCAGGAGGTACTTCTATACCAGATGTCATGGCAAGTATTGTAGCTGCTAAGAGAGGAGAAAACGAGATCGCTATAGGTAATATAATTGGGAGTAATATTTTCAATATTTTCTTTGTCCTAAGTTCTACACTTATCGTGTCAGGTAATGATCTGATCGCAGATTCTTTAATATTCTTTGACTATTCTGTTGTCACTTTACTTTCTCTATTTTTTGTTATTTATGTTATAATCAGAAAGAAAATAGACCTACTATTAGGTTTAATTTTACTTGTAGCTTATATAACTTACTATTACTTGAGAGTGTCTAATTCGATACCGATATTTACATTTAACTAACGCTAACATCGTATCTAATTACGAAAGTATGACTAAGCAAATCGTACCTAAGAAGACTGCTAAAGAAAAGGACATGCCTTTTTTCGATCATCTGGAAGAATTAAGATGGCACCTTGTAAGGGCCAGCTTAGCCCTTATTACTTTTGCTATAATCGTCTTCATCTTTAAAGAATACGTCTTTACAAATATCATATTCGGAATCCAAGATAAATCATTCTTGACCTATCGATTCTTCTGTTATATGTCACCTCTAACATGCATAGAACCATCAGAGTTAGTCATAGTCCCAGTTCAGTTGGGTGAGAGATTCTTTACTCATTTGAGAGTCTCATTTTGGTTAGGCTTTATTATGGCTTTCCCTTATATATTTTGGGAATTCTGGAGATTTATTAGCCCTGGCATGTATGATAATGAGAGAAAAGCAGCTAAGGGCATCGTCTTTAGTTGTTCTATCCTATTCTTATTAGGAGTGATATTCGGATATTACATTATTGCCCCTTTTGGCTTCAAGTTTTTGGGAGGGTATTCACTATCAGAGACAGATCTTGTATCTCAGACTACAAGTCTATCTTCTTTTGTAGGATATCTCACCAATTTCACCATCCCTACAGGCTTAGTTTTCCAGCTGCCCATTGTTGTGTACTTTTTAGCCAGAGTTGGATTAGTAACTCCAGAGTTAATGAAGAACTATCGTCGCCATGCCATTATCATCATCATGCTATTCTCAGCGGTTATCACACCGCCTGACATGGTCACCCAAGTCCTTATTGGGATCCCCATATTCTTCCTATATGAACTGAGTATAATTATCTGCCGTAGAGCCTATAATTCATACTCAAAAGAGGACTAACAAGTTACATATTAACATATTACGTAATATCTGGCACGATTATTCCTATAGGATAAGTACCCTAATATTTAATTTTTTACCCATTTACATTCTAAAATATTATTGCATCACTTATTGATGTATGAGGATTTAATTGAACGTTCTTTTGATTGGACTAACCCACCGATTACAAGGAGCTAACTAAATGGTATACAATATGAAAACGTCATTGAAATCTATTTTGATTTCTATTATAAGCTTTGTGCCTATGATGGAAACGGCAGCATCCCATATAGTGGGTGGTGATGCCAGTTACACATTCCTAAGGCATAATAACGCTAAGACAGAAGCCACCTACGAGGTTACATTTACCATCTACAGAGACGAGAATGGAATAGGTTACGAACCCAGAGCTGCATTCGGAGTATACAAACTAACTGATACTGGTATTTGGATTACAGAGACCGTAGTAGAGAATGTTCCCCTCGGTAACGTAGAATCATTCTCAGCAACAAGTGATCCATGTAGCATGCAGACTATAAGTGATATCAAAGTCGAATCAGGCACATATACATTCGAGATATCACTCCCGATAATAGATAATTACTATAAGATAGCTTATCAAAAGTGCTGCAGAAATCATGTTATAAACAACATAAAGGACGCAGGTACGACAGGAGCTGTATATGACATAAAGATATCCGCTGAATCACAGAAAATGGGCAATAGTAGCCCAAGGTTCACCGCTTACCCTCCTACATTCATATGCGTGAATGAAACCATTAATTACAAACATTCTGCTATGGACCCAGATAGCGATGAGCTAAGATACTCATTCTGTGCACCTTACGTGGCGGGTGGAGTTATAGATTACGAACCCCAATGCTGCGACTGCCAGAATCCAGAGGTCGGGTTCTGCCCTCCCCCATTCGATAATGTAATATACAACCCTGGATACTCTTATGAGAACCCTATAGGAGGCACCGGAGCTAATCAGATAAGTATAGATCCTAAGACCGGAGTTATCACTGGCACCCCAGATCAAGTGGGATCATATGTGGTGGGAGTATGTGTAGAAGAGATAAGAGATGGAGAAACTTTCACAAAAATAAGAAGAGATTTTCAGTTTAACGTCGTTCAATGTACGCCTGCACTGACTGCTATTATCCAATCAGACTCTAGCTACGTAGAATCAATTAATGGCGAAGAGAAAACAATACATGCTTACAACTTATGTCACGACGAGAGTCTTACAATCATTAATAACAGTACAGACCTAAAATATATAGAAGATTATCATTGGGTGATCAATGATAGTCTCAATACTGTAGTCTATGACGAAGCCGGTGCAACACTTAAAGATTTGTACATAGATAATCTAAATCCAGGACAATACTCTGGTAGGATGATTCTTAATGATACTCAAGCATGCAGTGATACGGCATTTATATCTATAAATGTGGAAGACGAGATCATCCCAGAATTCACATATGAATACGATCCATGTTATATGTCTCCTATTCATTTTAGTCCTGTTGAATTCGATGATATTGAGAAAATAGTTTCTTGGAATTGGGATTTTGGTGACGGTACTTCTGTCGATGCTATGGCAGGTGACTATACATATGCATCACCAGAAGATTATCAAGTTATACTGACAGTTATTGATGACAACTCATGCACTTACGCTTATGAGATGTACGTAGACTATAATCCGCTTACTGAGATGCCAGAATTAGAGATCATAGAAACTAATGAAATCATATGTGATGGCGAGTCAGTTTCTTTTGATGGAGAACTAAAATACGATGAAGGCATCTACGAATATATAGTCCCAACCCAAGACAAATTGTGTGACTCGATTCTGTACAGGTTATACTTAGATATATACCCTGAAGCGACTATGGAATCCTTGCATGAGTACTTATGCCCAGGAGAGAATATTGTCTATAACGGTATTGAAATAGACGAACCAAGTACCCACATACAAAACATAGCTTATAAGGGTGCTTCATGTGATAGTATCATAAGAGAATTAATTGTAGAAGATGCTATTCTTCCTCAAGTATTTTTGCCTTCTGATACAACCATCACTATCAGAAGCGAATTTACTTTACCATTTGATATTATAGGTGAATATGCCTCTATGCTATGGTCCCCAGAAGAACTCCTCGATTGTAGCCGATGCGAGTCCCCTACTACACAACTTAATGATAATCAATATTTTGTATTAGAAATAGAAAGCGCTGACGGATGTATAATAGAAAAAGGTATAAATGTAATCGTAGAAGAGAATAATGATTTCTACTTAGCTAATGTCTTGTCGTCAGAACCTGGTGACAATATACTATACGTACAATCACGATCAGAGATATCTTACGAGTATGACATGTACATATACGACCGATACGGTAACGTAATACATGAGTGCTTAGATGCAGCATGCAATGACTCATCTAAAGGATGGACACCTACTAATCTAAATCCAGGAGTATTCGTATATGTTGTACAATTTAAGGACGAATATTATCAAGAAACGATAGCTGGTAGTGTGACAATTCTCGAGTAATTATGTTACTTATTTTCTAATGTAATGAATGGGCATATTATCTCTTCCATTGATATACCCCCATGCTGGAATGTGTCATTATACATCCTATTATATTTGCCATAATTATTAGGATATAGAAAGAAATAATCTTCCATTGTAAATATAAATCTTGAACTGATATTAGGCATCGGTAAGCCATAGGCTTTAGGATCTTTCATTTCCATTACATTACTATCCTCATACCTTATATTCTTGCCTACTTTATATCTGAGATTAGTAGAAGTTTCTCGATCAGCTATTACCCTACTCGGATTACTTACACGTATAGTTCCATGATCTGTTGTGATGAAGAGTTTTACGTCTTTTTCAGCAAGTGTCTGTAACGCATTCCATATAGGCGAATTAAGGAACCAAGATCTCGTAAGCGACCTGTAGGCCTTCTCATCAGAAGCGAGCTCCTTAAGAACCTCCATCTCTGTACGTGCATGTGACAGCATATCTATAAAATTATAGACGATCACAGTCAGTTTATTATTAAAACAATTATGCACATTATCTTGGAGGTTTTTAGCATCATTATTATTTCTAATTTTATAATACTCCCACTTAATATCATCCGATACTAATCTATTGATTTGTTTTTCGAGTAACTCTTTTTCATATTGATTTTTGCCACCTTCCTGATTATCATTAAGCCAATATTCTGGAAACTTCTTCTGAATATCTAAGGGCATCATACCAGCAAATATGGCATTACGAGAATACTGAGTCGCCGTAGGTAATATTGAGAAAAATGACCTCTCCTCTTTGACCCTATACAGTTCAGAAATGATAGGCTCTATGATTCTCCATTGATCATATCTCAGATTATCGAATAAGACTAAGAAATTAGGCTTATCCATATTCATATCAGGAAACAGATTCTTTCTCAGCAGATTATGAGAGAAAGTATGATCATCTCCATCATCTAACCATTCTTTGTAATTGCGATCTACATATTTAGAGAATTCTCTATTCGCCTCTTTCTTTTGCATATCAAGAATGCCTTTGAACTGCTCATTGTCGGAATCATCTAATTTTAACTCCCAGTCGATTATCTTCTTATATAACTCAATCCATCCCTCCTTGTCAGGTCCATCCTGTATCTCCATAGATATACTTCTGAACTCTTGCTGATAATCAGAGGCTGTTTTTTCACTTACCAGCCTCTTGTTGTCCATAATCTTCTTTAGAGACAGTAATATCTGATTTGGATTGACAGGTTTGATGAGATAATCGTTGATCTGTGAGCCTAATGCTTGTTCCATGAGATCTTCTGCCTCATTTTTTGTAATCATTACGATAGGTATACTTTTATTAGATTGTCTGATTTTTTCCAATGTTTCGAGACCACTAATCCCTGGCATTGATTCATCTAAGAATATACAGTCTATATCTTCATGTTCTCTTAATTGATCTATGGCATCATGCCCGTTAGTTACTTCTATAACCTCATATCCCTTCTTACTAAGAAAGAAAAGCTGTGGCTTAAGTAAATCAATCTCATCATCCGCCCAGAGTATTTTGCCTTTAGTCATGTACTTATTTTATTATCAATATCCAACGCTTTGGATTCGCAATCTATTACCTTTGAATTAAATGAGCCGAAAAAAGATAATAAACGACCCTATTTATGGTCTAATAAGATTTCCTTTCGATTTTCTCTATACACTTATAGATCATCCCTATTTTCAGAGATTACGTAGGATATCTCAGATGGGCCTCTCTAATTATGTATATCCTGGTGCCACGCATAGCCGATTCTCCCATGCACTGGGAGCCTTACATCTTATGACTACAGCAATAGAGACTCTAAGGTCAAAAGGAATTGATGTCAATGATGACGAATATCTTGGGGTTTGTATAGCTATCCTTCTGCATGACATAGGACATGGACCATTCTCCCACGCATTAGAAGAGGTATTTGTTCCTGTAAGCCATGAGGACATCTCGATTGCCGTAATGGAGAAGCTTAATCAAGAATTTAATGGCCAATTGACAACTGCTTTACAAATATTCCGAAATCAACACCCTAAGAAATACCTTACACAACTGGTTTCCAGCCAGTTAGATATGGACAGAATGGATTATCTGACCAGGGACAGCTACTATTCTGGCGTAGCGGAAGGTGTAATTGGGTA
>CALLAG010000216.1 GCA_938002705.1 uncultured Saprospiraceae bacterium
GATGATATAAGGCTGCTCTCTAAGTGGCAGAAATATATGCAACAGAAAGCAGATCTATATGATATATTCTCCAAACCTGATATTATACAAGCTGCTTCAGATAACTGTAATGCGGCAACAGACTTATACAATGAATGTCAGAAAAAGGGTAGAGCTAAAAACTATGAAGGCAAGAAGTGGAATCCTGACTACTCTAAAGCCAAAATGATAGAAGCCAAGTCTAAGTTGGAATCAGCAATCTCAAGTCTCGAAAGCCTAAGCATAGATGATTCTAAAGCTAAGCGTAAGATAAGCCGATTCGTAACGCAAGCTGAGCGTTTACTTAAGAGGGTCGATACTGAGATTGACTATATTGATAAGTTGGGTGGTTAAATCTATAATAGATCACACCTCCAATAACTAAAACTTCGCCACCACAACATTATCAGGTAGTACAGACTGAGCATCAAACTCTATAGATGATTGGAAGATGGTGTCTAACTCAGAAGTTAATTCATCTGAGATAATAGTGACGTAATAGTCGATACGATAATCAACCTCTCTGGCTAAAAATAATTTTTGGAGTACTGTGTCTTGTCCAGTTGAGGTAAATACTCCTAATGAAGAACCATAATCTTCAAAAGAGAATTTAGGATGGAATTGCTTGATGTCGTAGAAGACGAACTGGTCCTCTGATCTATTAGAATCTTCATCGACGATTAGAAAATCTATTTCTATTTTTTCGTATGCTTTAGCAATGATTAACTCATCTTCTGCTAGTATAGATCTTATAATTCTTATAGCAGTATCTTGCTCTAATTCGTATAATAAATAATCATCCTTATCAATATTGATTATTTGAAATATAAGGCTTTCGTCTAAATTTGGATTTTCGAGAATGGTAGACTCTATAGTATCCATCGTTACATTAAGGTCTAAGGTGACAAAACCCTGCTGATCTGTTACGCCTGAAGTATTGCCGAGACCTTGGGAACCTATGCTATAGAACAAACTTATGGGAACATCACCTAATGGAATATCAGTGAGACCGTCTATGAGTTGTATATTATATTGTTGTAATGGTGTATTGTCATCATCACCACATGAGGTGATGACCAGTAAGAAGAGGAGTAGTGTTATTACTTTCATAAGGATTAAGTTATGACAAAATGATTGCATTGCCCAATAAGTAGATGCAAAAAAAAACCAACCAGCGATGCTGATTGGTTTATGTTTTACACGGATATTAGAGAAATTACTTCTCCTTAACCGCAGCTAATTTATCATGAGAATCTATCATGTCATTGATGATATGCATGACTTCTTCTATGTATATATCTTTTTCTAAAGCTTCTATCCACTCTTTATTTCTTTCTACTCTTGACTCATCAAAGTTGATGTATGTAGAATCTATATCTAAGTTTTTGATAATTAAGCCTTCTACTTTATCATCGAATAAATTTTTGAATTTTTCTGCTTCTTTTTCTTTTGCATCCACATAAGCGGTATAGTCATCGTATCCGATAGGGTACTCTGTGAGATCTTTATTATCCTTAAGTCGCTTAGCGTTTTCTAAGATAAGGCTGAAGTCTTCATTCTGAGCTACACGTTCTGCACTCTGCTTAGCGAGCATTTCTTTATTAGTGATCTTATAGATATCCTGTGAGTATTCTACTGGCTCTATTTCTGACCATTCCATAGCATAATCATAATCCTTTTCTCCTGTCTCTATATAGTGATAGTTATTAGGTAGAATGATATCTGGCGTTACACCTTTGAGTTGTGTAGATCCGCCATTGACTCTAAAGAATTTTTGCATTGTTATCTTAAGATTACCGAGATTAAGATTTTCTTGGTCTCTGTAGAATCTATCTAAGTCTACAAATCTCTGTACTGTACCTTTTCCGAATGTGGAGTTACTACCGACGATGACGGCTCTATCATAGTCTTGTAATGCCGCTGCAAGTATTTCTGATGCAGATGCACTGAATTGATTAACCATAACGACGAGTGGTCCAGAGTAGTGTACTTGTGGATCTTCATCTTCATACAGATATGCATCCTTGCCACGTGGCTTAACCTGTACGATAGGTCCAGATTTGATAAATAAGCCACTCATATCTACAACGTCCTTAAGCGAGCCTCCGCCATTACTTCTGAGATCCAGAATCATTGCATTAACATCATGAGCATTTAGTTTTTCTATTTCTTTCTTGATGTCTTCAGCACATGAGTTACCATCTTCTTTCTCGAATGAGCTGTAGAACTTAGGAAGACTTATGTAACCTACATTTTCTGCAACATTAGGTATATCCATGATCACTGATCTTGCAAATGCATCATCAATATTAACGACATCCCTAACTATAGCGACATCTACGATGGTACCATCTGGCTTTTTGACTGTCAGAACTACTGTCGTTCCTTTGTCTCCTCTGATCTTCTGTACGACGTCATCTAGCCTCCATCCTGTGATATCAAGAGGATCACCATCCTCTTGCTTGACAGCAGTTATGAGATCATCTACACCGAGCTCCTTGCCTTTCCACGCAGGTCCACCAGGAATGATAGATACGACCTTAGTATACTCATCCTGCGGAGATAATCTGGCACCGATACCTTCTAACTTACCCCCCATTCTGATATCGAAATCCTCTTTTTCCTTGGGACTATAGTAGTCAGAATGTGGATCGAATAAATGCGTCATGGCATTCATGTATCTCGCAAACTTGTCAGACCTCCTGTCTTTATCTAATGTGCTAAACCAGTTCTTGTAAGACTTATCCATTGCCTCAAGGGCATCGTCTTTAAGTTCTTCTTCTGTCTTGAGAGGATCTTTTTTAGCATCAGGATCTGCTTCACCAGATTCTTCTTTCTCTTTTTCCAGTTTTATTCTTTTCTCCTGTCCTGAGATTTTATCTTCTAATCTATTGACGAGATCATATTTCAGTAATTTTCTCCAGTAGTTTTTAAGTTCTTCTTCGTTTTTTGCATAGCTTAATTTTTCTCCATCAAGCTCTATTGTACCTGGAGACTTTATGTCGATTCCTTCTGCTATGATTTCATTATATATTTTCTGCGCTCGTGCTCTGGATTCATCTATAATTATGACAGATTTATCAAAAAACTCGAAGCTTTCAGCTTTAGCTTGGTCATCTAATAGGTCTTTATACTGCGATAGTTGATTGACTTCATCTTGTGTAAGAAATCGCTTTCTACCATCTATTGACTTGAGATAATTGTCAAATGCCTTATTAGAAAAACTATCATCTATGGCCATAGGCTCAAAGTGGTATACTTCTAAGAACTGCATGATAGCATTGAGAATAAGTGGTTCTTTCTCCTGTACACTCTTAGCAGCATAGAATGCGCTAAATCCAAAACTGCTTATTAAAAGCGTTATAAAAACTAATTTTTTCCAAGTCATCTTCTACTATTTAGAAATTTGAATTTTATGTAAGATGGAATGCTACAGTATATTTTTACTAAAGCTATCATTTAATTTTTAGAATCTTAATCTCAACTCTTTGGTTCTTTTTCCTTCCTTCTACAGTACCATTAGAGGCTATAGGTTTCCTTTTTCCATAGCCTTTATAGGTGATACGATCATTCTCTATACCTTTAGATATCAAATAGTCTGCCACAGCTTTGGCACGGGCCTCTGATAGCTTATCGCAATAGCTATGATAACGTGGAGAACTGTTAGTATGACCTCCTATTTCTACGAATATATCTTCGTTACTTGATAAGAAATCATATACCTGATTAAGCACATCATAGGACTCATCATTAATAGATGAGGTATCTGCTGCAAAGTATAGGTGGTCTATATTAATCTTAGATCCTCTCGACATTTTTTTTCTGTCGAGTTCTAATACTTTATCGTTGTCTTTATTTTTTTTAGGTCTTTTGTATACTACGGTGTCTACAACGTTTTCTACTATCTCTCTTTCGAATATTCTTTTCTCTACGGCCTTAGCTTTATGTGCCGGCATCTTCCGAGTGACTTTCGTTCTCGGATCTCTGACTTCTTTGACTCTCATCACGAACTCCTCACTACATGGTGTGATATTAAAATCAGAACTGTTATCGAGAAGTATGTGCCCATTATACGGGAATAGGAGAGGTGTCTTATAGAATGCTTCTAAGGTTATGACAGTATAATCATTATTAGGTTCTATTTTGAATTCGTATTCCATCCACTTACTATGATCTATCGGTGCAGATTCTGCAAGTAACTGACTGTCAGCGCAATATCCATTGCCTCCCCATATCCTAAGTACTGCTGGTGTGGTAAAGCTGGCTGTAGCAGTCGGATTGACCATTCTTGTACTCATCGTAGCACTGTTGTATGTATCTGATCTTGCAAGATATATAGAGAATGTATAACACTTTTCTGATGATAGTGGCAAGGCCAATCTCTGGGACACAGATTCCCATGACTCGTCATCTCTTACAACTAAGCCGAGATAAGTTTTGCCATGAGCTGTAGCTACGTTGTTATCCCAGTAAGAAGTATCACGAGTAGCTCCCTCGTGGATATCTGGAGGCGTTGCAAATGGAAAATTTACTGCTCCGCAGTCATACCACCCTTTGATACTGGAATTATTATTAGATGCGCCAAAATGGGGTCTATCCTCAAATGATGGATTCTTAAGCCTTACATCCTGAGAATATCCTACTGAGATAGTGAAGACTATTATTAAGTTGAAGAACAGAGATTTTGTAAAATTCATTAATTAAGTTCTATGAGTCGTATTGAGTTTATAGCGTAATGCGAGATACTATAGGTATCTATACACTACTAATAATGAGAAACTTAATTCAATTGTTTCTGACTAACAAATTATTATAGAAAAATTAACGGAATCAATCTACCAACTATGAGATATATAGGAGTAATGATTGCAAAGTGAGGCTATTGTTGCTTTTATAGGGGGCTTAAGGATAGAAATTCTGTCTTAGGACTCTACAGTGATTCTTTCTATGATATTCTCTTTGCCGACCTTGATGATAAGGAGGTAATTACCGGCATCGAATGTCGATATATCGAATGAAAACTCATTTAATCCTTGCGATACTGTCTCTTGAGTTACTTTCTGTATCAGCTGTCCAGCATTATCATAAAAACCGCCTTCCATCATTGTATCATGATTAATTATAAGACGCATACTGATGTTATCATCTTCTCTATAGATATACTTGTAGACGTTTTCTTTTTCAGCTAAGAGAGTTGTAAGCGTATAAGATACGGTATCACTGATCGTTATCTGATCGTCATTGGATATTGTCTTGATTCTGTAATGATAAGTGGCTCCATTGTCTATATCTGCATCATTATAATATAGCTTCTCATTAGTATCAGAAGGCAGAAGGTGGCCTATTTTTATAAAAGCTAATTTATTGGATTGTCTTTTTTCGATGACATGATACCTTACATCTTCAGATAAGCTTTTGAAACTAAGTTCTATAGATTCTGGTGTCTGAGTAGCAATGAGTTCGGATATAGCAGAGGCAGATACTGAGGGAGACTGACTATGTCCTTCTATGTTATAGCATAGTAGGCTTATAATCAGAAATATCATAGATATCACACTCGATCCTTTCATTGGTTTGGTTGGTCATTCTTACTAACAGCTTGTTAAGCCATTATTCGGAATTCTAATTTGTAAATTAGATTATCAG
Organism: uncultured Saprospiraceae bacterium; assembly: GCA_938002705.1. Taxonomy (GTDB): domain Bacteria; phylum Bacteroidota; class Bacteroidia; order Chitinophagales; family Saprospiraceae; genus RFSX01. Next base: position 5,665 of record CALLAG010000216.1, read on the forward strand.
TCAAATAAAGACTATTCCAAAAGAATGCCACATTTTATATTTTCAGGATTAATATCTTCCAGCTGACATTATGTAGGGTTTAAGTATAGGCTTGGGATTAACAAGTATATTAATGAATAGACAGCTATCAGTATGATCTCAATAATCAAATGATAGGTTTTTCTTTATTTATTCGAAAACTGCTGACAATCCCCTATTACACGAGTATGTTTTTCGCTTTAGCTGTACAGCTATCATCCGATGACGCTTAACAGCTTCCTACTTATTTGGCTATTTTATTCTTATTGTACCGATGGCAACATATCCAACATATAATGTTCTCCACATACCATAAAATTATCAATATGCATAAAGTGCTACACTTATAT
>CALLAG010000217.1 GCA_938002705.1 uncultured Saprospiraceae bacterium
ATTGCCTTGTAATGATAAGGCCATAGATATGATCAATCAGTACAGCCATTCTTACTACCTGTATATGAGTGCTCATAAGCTATCTTACAGATTATGGAATGAAGAATTAGCAGATACCAGACCACTATTGAAATCATTAAATAGTCGAGAAGAGTTATCAGAATTTGTCAAGAACAAGCTCCTATTAAGAGAAAGATATTATTATGATAGTCACGGCATCATAGATGCTCACCAGGCTGTAGAAGCTGTTGTCGATGATCTGATATCAGCTATCGAGCCTAATGTCCTATAAGATTATGGTATAAGGTGGGATGCATTTCATCGAAAACATAATGATTTAATAATAGACATATTTTTATACCGCTATCGGTATTATTCTGCTGATACTGTCTGCATCATAAGCTGAAATGCACCTATAGGATTTATAATATTATTACTATTTTTTTGGATAGCGCTTTCCCTTAGGTAAGTATAGGTCTGCTCTGTCGTGATATCGGGATTGTATAGTTTCATTAATCCCACGACACCACTGACGAATGGTGCAGCCATAGAAGTGCCGTTTCGTGTTCCGTACTCATTCTGAGGAAGGGTAGAGTAGATGTCTGTGCCCGGTGCAGCGATACCATAAGTTATGTTGTCGATTTTATTACTGAACTCAGCCAGTTGCATTTTAGAATCTATGGCACTCACAGCGATGACGCCTGGGGTGTTAGCAGGACTGTAACCTATGGCATCCATAGAGGAGTTACCCGCCGCTACTACTACGATAGCGCCTTTATCATTAGCGTACTGCACAGCCTCTCTATAGGTCTGCTCTCGATTAGGATTACTTCTGCCGCCTAAGCTCATGGATATGACATCGTAGCCTTTGTCCGCGGCTTCTATCATACCATTTATAATAGTTCTTTGACTACCTATGCCGTTATTACTCAGTACTTTGATACTTGTTATTTTTACTGGTATGCCATTAGGTATCCACGAGGATATTCCGATATTGTTACCTGTGACTGCAGCTGCGATGCCAGCACAATGAGTACCATGTCCACGTAGGTCTTTGTCATAACTGGGAGAAGTACTTACATAATTCTCTATAAGGTCTTCATGATTAGCATCTACGCCTGTATCTAATATGGCTATGGTGCTTACTTCTTGGGCTGAGAGAGAAGAGGCTTTAGATATTTGCTTATGGAATTTTTCGAGATCAAATGCTTTGGCCATCCATTGCCTATTTGTATAGGGATCTTTAGATGATAGTGAGCTTACATTACTCTTGCTCGTGTTGCGTGTAGGTAATTTTAGTTCTAATAATTCATTACCCTCTACGTAGGCGACTGTGGGCATTTGTTCTATCTCTCTTATACTCTCATATGCATTATCCTTATCATTAAGGTTCACTATTAAGTACTCATCGAGTATGTAAGATTTATCTTTTGGTGTAAATGCAGGGTATAATATATCATAGGTAGATTTGTACTCACTTATCCATTTTTTAAGATCTTCTTGAGTATCAAACCTGACCAGTAATTCTGCTTCTTGGTCCAGTGGTTCTTGTATCGTGTCACTATAAAATCTTATCGTATACATAGAAAAATAACTATGCATAGTAAAGAATAAAAGTGAAGCAAACAAAAGATATGTAATCTGAGCATATAGATTTTTGATACCAGAACTGAAGTATGCTATTGCTGAGACCAGCATCATATTTATACCCATATAGGTAAGACTTTGGACACTTAACTGTCCATTCATTTTATACCATACGATGCCTATTAATGCTATAGAAAAAATAGAGAGGGCTGACTTTTTGTTATATATCCCAGTAATTAATAGCATCATAGCTAACCATAATAGGATGGACTGGCTATCAATACTTGTATATATCTCTGATAATGAGTGCATAGTGTCAAAACAATTACAATTTAATAATAGTTCTTTTGATCAAATTCTACATGATACACGTTAATCACTAAAGTATTATATTTTTGTAAAAAAATAAGCACAAAACAAATGTCAGAAGAAGTAAACTTATGTACGATAGTAGGCTCTGGGCCTGCAGGTTATACTGCTGCTATATATGCGGCAAGAGCAGGTATGAAGCCAGTTCTATATACTGGTAAGGAACCAGGAGGCCAGTTAATGATTACTAATGATGTAGAGAACTATCCAGGTTATCCAGAAGGAATTATGGGGCCTCAGATGATGGCTGACTTCAGAAAGCAAGCTGAGAGATTTGATACTAAGGTGATCTCTGAGATGATCACAGCGGTGGACTTTTCAGGACCCGTACATACATTGACTTCAGAGACTGGAGAGACCATTAAGACACATTCAGTTATCATCTCTACTGGAGCAAGTGCTAAGTGGTTAGGATTAGAGTCAGAGACCCGACTTATGAATAAAGGTGTATCTGCATGTGCCGTATGTGATGGCTTCTTCTATAAAGGTAAAGAGGTAATCGTAGTAGGTGGTGGAGATACTGCTGCGGAAGAGGCAACTTACTTAGCTAAGCTCTGTCCTAAAGTACACCTACTAGTCAGAAGAGATGAGTTACGTGCATCTAAGATCATGCAGAAGCGTGTTATGAAGACGGAGAACTTAATCGTACACTGGGACACTGAGACGGTAGAAGTATTAGGTGACGACGAAGTAGTAGGAGCTAAAGTCATCAATAACAAAACGAAAGAAGAATCTGTCATCAATGCATCTGGATTTTTCGTAGCGATAGGGCATAAGCCGAATACAAGTATCTTCCAACCTTGGTTAGACTTTAATGAAGCTGGCTATATTATTACTCATCCTGATTCTACTCAGACAAAAGCGGAAGGCGTATTCGCCAGTGGTGATGCACAAGATCATGTATACAGACAAGCAGTGACTGCTGCTGGTACAGGTTGTATGGCAGCACTTGATGCAGAGAGATACCTCGCTGCTAAGGAAATAATTTAAGATCGATTTTTTGTAATAAACGAAACAACTAACATATACATATGTCAAAATTTAGAAAAGGAGTTCTATTCGGAGATGAGGTAACAGCCTTACTTGATCATGCTAATGAACACAATTATGCTATCCCAGCAGTCAACGTCGTAGGTACTAATACCGTTAATGCTTGTCTGGAGACAGCTCGTGATATTAACTCACCTATCATCATACAGTACTCTAATGGTGGAGCAAGTTTTTTTGCTGGAAAAGGCCTCAGTAACGAAGGACAGAAAGCTGCTATCATAGGAGGTATCTCTGGAGCACAGCATGTACACCAAGTAGCTGAGGCCTACGGTGTATCTGTAATCTTACATACAGACCACTGTGCTAAGAAATTATTGCCTTGGGTATCAGGCCTTATAGATGCATCTCAGAGACATTATGAGACACACAAGCAGCCATTGTATTCTTCTCATATGCTTGACTTATCAGAAGAGCCATTGGAGGAGAATATTGACATTTGTGTAGAGTACTTTAAGCGTATGCATCAGGTGGGCATTACTATAGAGATAGAGTTAGGCGTTACTGGTGGAGAAGAAGACGGTGTAGATAATACTGATATAGATAATTCTAAGTTGTACACACAACCAGAAGAAGTGGCTTACTCATATGAGAAGCTGATGGCAGTATCTGATAAGTTTACTATTGCAGCAGCATTCGGTAATGTACATGGTGTATATAAGCAAGGTAATGTAGAGCTGACACCAAAGATCCTTAAGAACTCTCAGATATTCCTCAAGGATAAGTTAGGCTTAGCATCAGATAATCCTATCAAGTTTGTATTCCACGGTGGTTCTGGATCAAGCAGAGAAGAGATCAGAGAAGCCATAGATTACGGTGTAGTGAAGATGAATATAGATACAGATCAGCAATGGGCATTCTGGTTAGGAGTAAGAGATTACTATGAGAAAAATAAAGGATACCTACAAGCTCAGATCGGTAATCCAGACGGAGATGATATCCCTAACAAAAAATTCTATGATCCGAGAAAATGGTTAAGAGTAGCTGAAGGAACGTTCCAGAAGAGACTTATACAAGCTTATGAGGACCTTAATTGTGTAAATCAAGCGGTATAATTAATACCGACTATATAGATAATGAAAAAGTGTCAAGGCAATGTCTTGGCACTTTTTTTTTGGTATTGATTTAGGAGAGATTTAGGTATCTAATTAAAGCTATAAAGTGATAATTAGGACTAACTATTCCTTACCCTTTATAGCCCTAATCTTATCCTCCACCAATGTCGGCTCATCGGTTGTAATATAGTCAAAGTCATGACTGAGAAAAAAGTCCATATCTTCTACTTTATTGACTGTCCATGCGTTAAGTGTGATGCCATTATCTTTGGCACTTTGTATCCAT
>CALLAG010000218.1 GCA_938002705.1 uncultured Saprospiraceae bacterium
GAATAAATTGTGGAAAGAACAGACATTCAAAGATGACATAATGATCTCAGAAAAATGCTGGGACGTGAATGGAAATCTTATTGAGTGCTTGTAGTAAAACTCTTTCTCAAATTTGTAAATATATGTTAAGAGAAAGTCAATTATAAACTATAGGTCTATTTATAATTACATTGGACAATCTATTAGTACAGATCTTCTAACAACTTATCATTCAAATTATAGAACATGAAAAACACAATTCCTCTATTAGTCTTAAATCTTATGATTTGCTCGTTTGCATTTGCGCAAGACTACTCTGTGCTGTGGGAGAAGACCATCGGAACATCGACTAACGATAGATTACATGATGTCGTTGTACTATCAGATAATAGCTTAGTTTTCGTCGGAACAACTTACCATACCGATACATCAGGCTACTATGATTTTTATATAGTTAAGACAGACATGCAAGGTGAAGTTGATTGGGAAGTGACCTTTGGTGGAAATGATTTCGACTTTCCTGATGCTGTAATTGAGACTTATGATAACGGAATTCTTGTAGGAGGCTCTACAAGATCTACAGATGGCGATGTATCTAATAGTATTGGTAGTTCAGATTTTTGGATAATTAAAATCAATAGCAATGGTGAGTTGATGTGGGAAAAAACATACGGTGGTGATCGATATGAAAATTTAAGATCAATGACAAAAAATAAAGATGGTTATATTCTTGTAGGTGAATCCGGAAGTAACAATCGTGATGCATCCAGCAATGCTGGGCGTAAAGATGCTTGGGTAGTCCAAATCAACAAGATAGGCAACATCATATGGGAGAAGAGCTATGGTGGATCCGAAGATGATGGATTCAATTCCGTACTTGTTACATCAGAGGGCAATTTACTATTCAGCGGAACGACAGAATCAAGTGATGGATTAATATCTAATCATTTAGGAGGCATAGACATATGGGTTGTGCTTACTGATTCTACAGGAAATCTAATTTGGGAGAAAACATTTGGAGGATCCAAGACAGATTATGCAGCACCGAATAGTCTACATGAATTTAATGATAATCAATATATTATTTGTGGATCTACTTTTTCAAGCAATTATGATTTAGATCAGAACCTTGGACATAATGATGCATTAGTCATAAAGTTTTATAATACTGGAAAGACAATATGGTCCTATTCCTATGGATATCAATATGGAGATTATTTCTCAGATGTTCAAAAAATAAATAACTCATCCATATTACTTTTTGGTTCGAGTACACCAATACATGGCACCATAGCAAATTATGAATACTGGCTGGTCACCCTTAATACTGATGACGGGACAATACTAAAAGAACAAATGTTTGAAGGAGGAACAGATGACCATAGCGTAAAAATGATAAACACTCCCAATAATAACTTATTACTAACGGGAAGCTCAACATCACTTAAAGTAGAAAACGATAGTACTTTCTATGACAAAGATATACTGATATTAGCAGTAGAAGAAATTCCTTCTGACAACTCAGACTTAACTTGTGAAGCAATTGTAAGCTACCCTAACCCTTCGACTGGCACTTTATTTATCCAAGATTTTTCATACCAGTATTCAGATGTAGAAGTATTTGACATAACTGGAAAGAAGCTTATTTCTGAAAGAGTATTTGAAAATAAAATTGATTTAGATATGCTAATTCCAGGCATGTATCTCCTGACTTTACAAAACGAAGATTGTACGGAAATAAGGAGGAATAGAATTATTATTCAGAATTAACAATTTAACACTATAATAATCTACACGTCTAATTACACCCCTCAGGCTCCACAAGTAGATCAGCGCCGAGTACTGTCTCAAATCCTGACAGCAACTCTATAAAGTTAGCCGCCTTAAGTACTACCGTTCTATCATGTGGGATAATGGCATTAGACATGATCCAGTCACTTGTCTTCAGATCAAGATCCTGATCCAATGGCATATCAGATATAGTGATCGTCGCATATGGACAATCATCACACGCAGTACAACTGCCTCCACAGTCTACATAGGTCTCATCACCATTCTTGATACCATCATCACAAGTAGAGAAGATATACTCAGCTCCATAAGTGGGGATCGGCTGCCCATCCTCTATACAGCCTATATCAGACAATCCATCAGTTACAAATCCAACATTAAGATTATCTAATGCCGCTCCTGCATCTATAACTGCTGATCCAGACACTGGGCTGAGATCTCGCTGACTGGGGTCATAAGATGTCGTATATGCTGTAGGAATAGTTATATCATTGAAGTCACTGTAGTCTACTGCTATACTGTTATTCTCGATTGTAGTATTAGATTGTAATGTGGGTACATCTGGATATTTGATATTATCCCACTTAAACCATGGCTCGCTATTAGTCCCTGATCGTGTGCTGAAGTAGGCGTCATAATCCCAGTCATCAACACTGCCTGATACTAAGCCATATTCTTCGAAACAATATCTTGAACCTACGACAACATTATTCCTAAAGTACGTATTCTGCCATCCTGAAGGTGAGCTCATTCCATTTTCGATCTTGACTGATGTATTATGGACGATGACTAATCCTGAAGGGCCTCTATTCATCTTAAATGCTGAAGTCTCAAGATTAAAAAACTGATTTCTGAACACATAGCATGGCCCTCCGAATATTGGCGCTAAGCTCACTCCCATCCTACCGTTAAATCCCCTATTACTATATACTCTCGTATTACTTATGCTACCATCTACTTCTATAAGATCATCTACTATATGGTGGATATCGTTATTATAAATGTCTAATGAATATGACGTAAGATAAGGTGGGCCATCTGTAGAGATACCGTCACCAAAGTAGCTGATTGTATTATTAGCTATAACATTATTATTACCACGTATATCTATACCACGTTCTCCCGGTATCCCGGATTGTGGCCAAGCTGTGTTTCCTATAAGTGTATTATTATAGAAGTACTGATCGTGCTCCCAGCCATTAGCTCGTCTATTTAGTATGCCATTATCGACTTGTTCTATGTAGCAGTTCTGTACTGTAAGATATATCGTATTCTGTGCATCGATACCTCGTGCACCATTCATAATCTTAAATCCATCAATGTGTACATACGATAGAGAATCATCGAAGACCCCTAATGTCACAACTCCTGTACTTGTCCCTGCACCATCTATGATAGCGCCATGTAGTATCTCACTCTCAAAGCTGATAGGATCAACCGCCGTTCCTGAAGTATTAAAAGAGAAGCTATCATAATTACCCGAAGCGACGATGAAGTGGTCACCGGGCATCGCAGCATCAGCTGCTGATTGTAGGCCTAAGTAAGGATTAGCTATCGTACCTGAGCCTCCTCCTGATCCTGGACTTACATACTTGACATTACTTCCTGTAGCAGGTATAGCTTTAGTACTTACTACTATATCAGATACTATATCACCCCCATCTGGATCTGTTAATGTCACCTTGACATCATATTCTGTATCTGGAGTTAAGAACATAGCACTTGCTGCATGAAAATTCATACTAAATGATGAACCATCAATAATGAGGCCCGGATGTGCTCTCATACTCATAGCGCCAGGCATGTAGCTCCCAGAATTTTTGGGCCTGAACTCGATGCCCATCTCACTATCAAGATTGATATCACCCGTAATATTACAATGGATACTGATGTGGTGGAATGTGCTTTCTACTTTTATCTCAGTAAGTGAAACTGCATTCTGCGCTTGTATTGTAAGAAAGGAAAGAACACTGAATACTGATGTGATATAGGACTTAAATTTCATAATATTAAAAATCTAAAGGTGATCAAACTCAATGTAGATCATACCATAATTATTAAAAAAGGCTATCTAACATATAACAAAACATGATAAGATATTGCTGTATACCTATATATCAATATGAGTGCCATCTCTTGATCCTGACAGACTAATACTACTATATCTCTTACTATCCATAGTGCAATACATCTCTCTACTATATATACTATGCGATTAATCCTATATTTATAAAAAAACAATCTTGTCAAAAAAATTCCAAGAGCTTGTAGTCCTCATCAATGAATATATCAAATAAAAATCTGCATAGACAGATTAGAGATTCTCAATGAAGAAATAAATATCCAGAAAGCCAATCATAAACTATTATCCGATAAAGTCAAAAAAGAGCATCAGGATATCAGTAGAATAGAGAATCAACCATTAATTAAACTTTTCAATGTTATCCTTAAGAGTACTGCTGAGCAGCTAGAAAAAGAAAGACAAGACTACCTTAAGGCTGCTATAGAATACAATGAAAGTTCTAAGATCATCTCAGTATTAGAATACGAACAGAAAATCCTACAAAGCAAAGTAGAGGACGAGAAACTAATCATAGACCAGCTAGAAAAGAAAATACAATCTGTAGAAATAAAAGAACTTAATGGTAGTGCATACCACATAAAAGACTACAAAGATCTTATCCTAAATTACAATACGCTCATCAAATTAGAAATAGAAACGGAAGAAGCTATCGAGATTGTAGATGAAGTCAGGTTTCACTTTAAGAAGATGATAAGGAAGCTCAACCAAGCTCAGGAATCCAGAAACTGGGGTACATTCTATAAAGACAAACAAGAAGCTAAACTCCTGCAAAAATCCTTTGTCGACCAAGCTCAGGAGCATGCTTATCTGATAAGGTCGCTATTAGTTATTCTAAAATCTGAACTTAAAGATATCGCTCACATCCAAGAGTACTTCAAGCGATCAGAAGTACTCATCAGAGGATTTAATAGTCAGTACTACGATCAGTTAATCAATGACTGGATCAATCATGAGAACTTAATCAAAGCGCTGAGCTCCACACTTACTGCTAGTTCTGTAATATCTAAACTTAAAAAGTCACTCGCTGTAATACTCAAGAATACAGCTTCTGAGATACATGTTCTCAACAAAAAGCGGAACGGGCTTCTGGAGAAAATCAGAATGTACAACAACTTATAATCCATTATCATAGGATGATAAGAAATTTTTATAAAAAATCATCTCGATCGAACATTATGGTAAGTGTACAAGTACTATATACGTAACAAGCAATACGGCGAGGAATTAATAGTCTATTAAACAACAGCTGAATTGTATTTTTTTTTAAACTTAAAATATAGTATAATGAACAAGGAGAAAATGAAAAGTGCACTACAAGAATTAATTATCAGATTACAAGACTCAGAGAAAGGGTACAAAGAAATACACAACGCAACAAGCAACGTTGTGATTAAGAACTGGATGAGTAAGTATGCTGACGAACGTCATGGCTTTCATCGAGACTTAGAAGCAGAAAGTAAGTTACTCGGTGGAAATCCAGAAGTAAAGACAAGTATATTAGGAGATATACACAGACTATTCATCGATATAAAAATCAATAACATAGATGACTCAGTAGAGTCTATAGTAGACGAAATCGAAAGAGGTAGCAACAAACTATTAGAAGATTATGACAAAGTAATCGAGACCTGCAGTGAACATGAAAGATTACGTGTATTACTGGAAGCACAGAGATGGAAAATCAATGATGAAATAAAAAACCTCGTAGCACTAAGAGAAGAAGTTACGGAGCCAGTAGCGTAATGATATAATAAATTATTCCCCCAATTTAATCGAGGCCCTCATCTGAGGGCCTTTTTTCTTGTGTATAGATACTGCCATTCTGACCATCTGGCACTGTGTCTACAGATCCAAAAAACTAATCAACATTATTGCTCATAGAGGACAAAATATATTATAGGACTAAGTCTCCGATCTACCATATATAATGTACCTTATGCTACCGATGCAAAATCACGATTATACTATGAAGAAACTATCAATAGCTATATATCTTTTCGCTGCATTACTCTTGACTCAGAGTGTATGGGGTCAGAATGTACAGATCGATAGTTATACGATCAATAATAACGGCCAAGCACAATTAGAATTTAATTCTACAAGCGAAGAATATTACGTACTCAGAATACAACCCAATATAGATAGCAGTGACTACATAGATAGTAAACTCATCATGGGTCAGGACAATGAGACGGTCATCACGGACCAACTCGCTGCTTATCCAGAATCACACTATCAGATTATCAGATATCGTGTAGATACTCCTGCCGATATAGATCGTGATGGTATTAATGATATAGAAGAATTGCAGAATGTACCATCCCAAAACCCTATTAATGCAGCACCATCTATAGACATGTCGGATGGGACGATTATGATAGAAAGCTTTGATGCATTCAAGCTACTATCTATACAAAAGGAAGAAGTACAGTGGTCAGAATTTCTTAATGGAAAGGAATTTGTCAAATTTCTAATCATAGACAATGGCTATCCACAAGTCTATTTTCTTAATAGCAATACTCATAGTCTTCATGCAGATTTTGCTTCTGCACTTAATATCGATATACTAAGCAGTGACATCATAAAAGGTCAGATCATATATCACCCTGCAAGTATATCTAGCAATGGGACGGTAGGTACATTTGCATTTAACTATAGCAATGGAAGATCTAAGGAATTCGATATTGTACAGAAGACACATGAGCTATTGGCGGCTAACATGCCATTTATAGAAAACAACCTCTCTTACTTTATTACTGATAATAGTGAAGCCAAGTATGATGAGGATAAGATGCTCTACGACAACTCCAGAGTATCCGTACTTCACGAAAGTGACATCTATGCCAATGTCGATTACTGGGGTATCAATCAAGAAGAAGGATATGGATTGTTAAGACAGATGACATTAGAGGAAATACCTGGCCCCAAGGACATTGTACTATACGAGTCTATACCTAACTCACTACCAAGAGTAGGCGGCATCATAACATCCGTGATACAGACACCATTATCTCATGTCAATCTCAGAGCGATACAGAATAATGTCCCTAATGCTTATATAAAGAATCCATTAGAGATAGATTCTATAGCTGCATTACTGGGAGAGTATATCTACTTCAGAGCCGACCAAGAGAGGTACGTCATAAGAAAAGCAACTATAGACGAGGTCAATGATTGGTATCATGATATACGACCTACAGAGGAGCAGAGCCCATTACTTAATCTAGACTACACAGATATTCTTCCATTAGATGAGATAGATTTTGATATGTATGATGCATTCGGTGCTAAGTGTAGTAATCTGGCGACGATGAGGACATTCGGCTTTCCCGATCAGACTATACCTGATGGCTATGGTATCCCTTTTTATTTCTATCAAGAATTCATGCAGTACAATGGATTCTTTGACCTAATAAGAGAGGCCATAGAGCAACCTGACTTTATTGCAGATAGAGATATCAGAAATGAAATCTTAAAAGATATAAGGACTCAAATCAAAAAAGCTGATATGCCTCAGTGGATGCTTGACCGATTAGATGAGATGCATAAGTCATTTCCAGAAGGGACGTCTGTACGATGCCGTTCCAGCTCTAATAATGAAGACCTACAAGGCTTTAACGGAGCAGGCTTGTATGACTCTAAAACTCAGCATCCTGACGAAGGGCACATCTCTAAGTCAGTGAAGCAGGTATACGCAAGCCTATGGAACTTGAGAGCATTCGAGGAGAGAGACTTCTATCGTGTCAATCATTATGAGACATCGATGGGTGTCCTATGCCATCCTAACTACTCTGACGAGAAAGCCAATGGTGTAGGAGTAAGTCTAGACCCGCTATACGGATCTTCTAATACTTTCTACTTTAACACACAACTGGGAGAAGACCTCATCACTAATCCTGAGTCTAATTCTATACCAGAAGAGATATTGTTATATAAAGATATAGATGAAGAACTGGACTACATAGTATTACAAAATTCCAATCTCGTAGAATCTAATGAGATAATTCTTAATCCTAATTATTTGCATCAGATAAGGACATTCCTTAATGTCATACATGACGAATTTGAGATACTCTACGATGCCGTCGGTAATGAGGAATTTGCTGTAGATATAGAATACAAAATCACTGCAACTGACCAACTTATAATAAAGCAAGCCCGACCATGGGTACACTTTAATCAGGACCAAGAAGAAGAAGAAGAAGACAATCACAATAGCGGCGAAGCCTTTTATCTAAATGTGTATCCTAACCCTACAGGTCAGAATATCAATATAGATTGTAACCAATGCAATATTACTCAAGTAATAATATCTAATACATTAGGTCAGCAAATTATGAATAAGACTATCATAAGTGATAGTCCTAATAGTAATATTGCTGTAGAAATAAATATAAATTTACTTCCATCAGGTACCTATATACTCAGTGCATACAGAGCGGATAATACGTTATACGGAACTCGTAGAATAGTCGTACTATAGAGTAGTTATTATTATTAATTATCATTCAATCCAATATGGGATTAATCCTAATTACGCAGATTAAAAGAAACTAATAGAGAGAAATAAGGTACTGCTATACCCAATAGGTTAAGTTTTATTATAAATAAGAATTCGGCATTAATCTTGATTTAGATTAGAATTATCTAACAACACCATAAGAAATGAAAATCACTTCCATTGTATTCTTTGTATTTCTATCACTCAGTACATATTCTCAAAATATCACTGAAGTAGAGCTCACCTTTAACGGTATCATATTTCCTCGACTTACAACGACACAGAGGAATACAATCAATCCAGTAGCTGGACAATGTATATTCAATACTACTATATCAAATCTGGAGTGCTATAACGGCACTGACTGGATAATAAATGGAGGAACAGGACCACAAGGGCCAGCTGGGCCGCAAGGACCAGCTGGAATACAGGGCCAATCGGGACCCGCTGGGCCATCAGGTACAGCAGGACCATCTGGACCTCAGGGGCTATCTGGTCCAGCAGGACCTGGGGGAGCTCCCGGATCGCCAGGATCACCTGGTGCTACTGGTGCACAAGGTCAGACAGGGCCACAAGGACCCCAAGGTATCAAAGGAGATATAGGCCTTACTGGACCAGCAGGGCCGGTAGGACAGGCAGGACCTCAAGGACCAGTAGGAATGGCTGGAGAAACTGGACCTCAAGGTCCTGTAGGACCTATAGGTCCTGAAGGTCCAATGGGACTTCAGGGCCCTCAAGGACCTCAAGGACAGGGTGGTCCGATGGGACCTCAGGGATTACAAGGCGAAGAAGGTATACAAGGTGAGACAGGACCAGAAGGAATGTCAGGACCACAAGGTCCCCAAGGTCCAGCAGGCTTAGATACGATGACATTACTCACCTCATTTCCATCTAATCCAACCAATAATCAAGTATACCTAATAGAAGTAAATAATATCCCTACCCTTCAGTGGTATAATATAAATACTGGCTGGCATCAGCTATAAATAGATATCTACCAGAGAATATATAAAGCAACAGTAGAATAAAACACTTACTAAAAATCCCATAGTATATAATGACTTAATATCAGTAATACATAGAACGATAATTAATAGCTCATATCTATACAATACTACATACTCATTATATAACTAAGCATCAGTAAACGTATAAATAAAAATAAGCGTTTCTATACATCTAACATTAAAGGCTGAAGATTCTATTGAAAATGAATCTTCAGCCTTGTTGGACGAAGCGTAGCCAAGTAGGTGATAAGTTCTATGTCATTTCGATTTTGCTGATGAGTGGGATTATGTAAGAGATCAGCGATAGATATATTTTCTATTTAATAATAGGTTTGTTTGTTATGATCTGTGTTACGATGTTATTCAACATGGGTAATCATCTAATTGTGTAGTGCTCATACAAGATACGATTGAGTATGGTAGATTGGAGTAGATGATATAGATAGGACATTTTTGTATTCGGTACTTTTATATACTACCAATCGATATTTTTTATACGTTACAAAAAAATCTTAATTTTTTCATAAAGATATTATGTAATCCTCTTTTTATGGCGTCCTATCAGTGATAGTCCATTATACAATCTGTATTAGGCTGTCTCTACTATTTTTATTTTATCACTTATAAAATTATTCGTCATGAAACGAACAGCTACTCTTATGTCCCTACTCACGGCTATTTGTATAGGGCTTATATCATTCAGTAATATCGATAATGCTTATCAATTTGTTATAGGAACGGTCATAGATGACGAAGGTATTCCAATCATCGGTGCTAATGTAATTGTGAAAGGCACTACTGTAGGTGCAATTACAGATATTGATGGGACTTATTCTATCGAGGTACCTACAGGTGGGCAATATTTGATTTTTTCATTTACGGGATATTCCACAGAGCAGATCGAGTATACAGGTCAGAAAACTATTGATGTAACTATGAGCACTAATAGTAGATTGATCGATGAGGTCGTCGTTGTTGGCTATAAGAAACCAATGCGAATTTTCAATAAGATATTCTCTAAGTCGGAGAGAAAAAAACCTAAGTATAATGTAGTGTCTAGTGCACTACAAGCTACATGTGCTGGAGTTAGTATTTCTGGATATTCAGGTAGTGACCAGCAAGATCATAGGAGTCAGGAATCATATGATCAGATTATAGATAATCGATTTGCGTCAGCTACTCACAAGGCAATCTCTACTTTCTCGATAGATGTAGATAGGGCAGCTTATAGTAATGTCAGAAGATATATAGATGATGGGGGACTGCCGCCACCTGATGCAGTAAGGATAGAAGAACTGCTTAATTATTTTAGCTATGATTATCCGCAACCAGAATCTGATGTCCCATTCGCTACTTATAGCGAGCTCTCATCATGTCCATGGAATGATAAGCATCAGCTACTCAGGATAGGTGTACAAGGCAAGAATGTAGATATGGGCAAGCTGCCTCCTTCTAATCTTGTTTTTCTGATAGATGTATCTGGAAGTATGAATTCTGAGAATAAGCTACCACTTGTACAGAAGACATTGAAGTACTTAGTAGCTCAGATGAGACAAGAAGATTATATCTCATTGGTTGTATACGCAGGTGCTGCGGGAGTAGTCTTACCGCCAACTTCGGGAAAACAAAAAAATATAATCATCAATGCAATAGATGGCCTCAGTGCTGGCGGCAGCACTGCCGGTGCAGAGGGTATAGAATTAGCTTATGAATTAGCAAAGAAGACATATCGTGTGCAGGGTAATAATAGAGTCATCCTCGCTACGGATGGAGACTTTAACATAGGTATCTCTTCTGATGAGGGCTTAGTGAAGTTAATAGAGAAGAGAAGAGACGACGGTATATTTCTGTCAGTTCTTGGATTCGGTATGGGCAATTATCAAGATGCTAAGATGCAGAAACTTGCTGATAGTGGCAATGGGAATCATGCCTATATAGATAACATGCAAGAATCAATGAAATTATTTGGTGATGAATTTGGAGGAACACTATTTACTATAGCCAAAGATGTCAAAATACAAATAGGATTTAATGATAAGAAAGTAGCAGCTTACCGGCTCATAGGCTATGAGAATAGAATGCTGGAGACTGAGGACTTTAGTGATGATGCAAAAGACGCAGGAGAATTAGGGGTAGGGCATTCGGTGACAGCTCTCTATGAGATCATCCCTCACGGGATGGATAGTGACATGTTACCTACAACTGATAAAGATGATGGTAAAATGGAAAAGTATACACCATACACGAAAGGAGAGTTAGCCAGTATTAAGTTGCGATATAAAGATCCACTTGGATCTGTAAGCCGACTCATAGAAAGCTCTATATCTGATAATATTGAGTCACCTACAGACGACCAGAGATTCGCTGCAGCCGTAGTAGAATACGGATTAGTATTAAGAGATTCTGAATATAAAGGATCAGCTAATCTTAACTCCGCTATCAGTAGAGCTAAGAACGCCAAAGGCATCGATGCCGATGGTCTCAGATCTGATTTTGTAAAAATGATGCGAAAGACTAAAAAATTGTACAATGGCTTAGCGTCTAAGTAATTTGTACAAATGATCTGCTCGAATTATCTGATAACTCATAGATCTGCTTAGCACTTATATGCTAAGTGGGTCTATATATTATGATAATAATAAGATGGAAATAAAAGTAATATGTGTGAGTTTGTCCCATGCATTACAGTTTCCTCCGCTGTCGGAGGTTAGGAGTGGAATCTTAATAATGTTTTATATGACTACTAATTATTGTGTACTAATAAGGCCTATTAGAAAATTAATTAACTTGAGGTATTTAAAAGCCGTTAGTTGCATTTTATTATTATAAAATCACTATTTTGAATTAACTTAGAAGATCATAGTCCTTTAGTTTTGGAGCTTTTATACACTGAAATTTAAAATGCTATTTCTTGCTTTCATTATTATCAATCATTAAAAATATAAAACTCATGAACAAGCTGATACTCACAATCCTGATAGGAATACTAAGTCTCAATATCTCCTATAGCCAAGATCAAGAAAAGTATGGAGAATCAGTAAGGGAGGCTTCGGCCTTATATGATTCTAAGGACTATATGGCGTCATCACTCAAGTACAAGGAAGCATTCGATCACTTAGGTGGCAAAGCTTATCCTAATGACAGGTACAATGCAGCTTGTTCTTATGCATTAGCAGAGGATGTAGAGAATGCCTTCTATCATCTATACTACTTAGCTGAGAATCCTAACATCAAGTATAGAAACTATAATCACATCACCGTAGATACAGATCTGAAAATTCTATATAAGGACGAGCGATGGGATAAGTTGCTCACCATCGTCAAAGCTAATAAGGATGATTACGAAAAAGACTTTGATCAAGAACTTGTCAGAACATTAGACACCATATACCAATTAGACCAGAGTTATCGTATGCAGATAGATGCTATAGAAGAGGAGTATGGCCGAGAGTCAGAGGAGATGAAAGCTCACTGGCAAGTAATAAATGAAACCGATTCTATCAACCTCATTAAAGTCACTAATATACTAGATGAGAAAGGATGGCTTGGCGCCAATGTTATAGGTGGACAAGGAAACACGACGCTATTCTTAGTCATACAACATGCTGATATGGAAACGCAAATTAAGTACCTGCCGATGATGAGAGAAGCGGTAGCAGCAGGTAATGCAAGAGGAAGTAGCTTAGCATTGTTAGAAGATAGGGTAGCACTCCGACAAGGCAATCGTCAGATCTATGGTAGTCAGATAGGCAGAGATAAGGAGTCAGGAGAATATTATGTATCACCACTCGTAGATCCAGAGAATGTCAACGAACGCCGTGCAGAAGTAGGTCTCGGTCCCATAGAAGATTACGTCGGTAGGTGGGATGTCATCTGGGATGTAGAGAAGCACAAGGTCCGAACGGCTAAGATCGAAGCGGAAGAGAAGTAGCTTATTTCGTTAGTTGTAGATGTGATTTGTTAAGACGTATATACAATTAGAGCTCACTTTATTATTGCTGATTTGTCGTGGCTGTATGTGATGCTATAGCGGATATATGATTGACAGGAGATAACTTACATAAAAACAGTATCCATGAAATTTTCATTAGTAATTATCTCAGCATTCTTATTTTCGTTTTCGTTGATTGGACAAAGTCCTTATTCGAATTTTGAGTTACTCGATCACACTGATGATCAGACAATTCTCTCTTCTTATGTTGTAAATGGTGACGATATCATTTATGTAGTTCAGGATCTGAAGCGTGGATTAGTATCGACTTCTGTGAAGCTTGTAAGAGATGGAGAGAATCCTGTTGATCTATTAGATAGTCCATTAAAATTTAGATCTGAGTCAAAGGTGTTATTTAATGCTGATGGCTCACTGAGGATAATGTTATTCAACTTAATTAATTCTGCTAATGATGACTTTAGGTCTGATTTCGTAGAAATCATAGAGCAAGCTGATGGTACTTACAGTACAAGGAGAATCCTAAATCCAGACATTTTTTATTTTGATAGAGTTACATCTATGGCATTAGACTCTACTGATAATCTCTACGTGATAGTAGAAGGTCAAAGATTACTCAAGTACAGCGAAGATACTCTCCAGAATGAGCTGCAAGCCGATAACTTATACAAAAGTAAACTGCATAAAAATTCCAATGGAATAGTATGCTTACTTAGTATAATTGATTCTTTAATCTATACAATAGACGACATCGATCTAATAGAAGTCAATGACTTGCCTCATCAGATAATAGAATCTAAAGTCATCAATGGTGACAATTGGTTATTGACAGAAGATAAAGAAGTTCTAATTTATAGTAAAGACTTTTCTACATTGTTGCATCAGTTAGATGTGCCTTTTGATATCGAATCACTCGATCAAGTTGATGACTATAATTCT
>CALLAG010000219.1 GCA_938002705.1 uncultured Saprospiraceae bacterium
ACAGAAGAGAATATATAGATATGTGTCTTAGGTCGGTAACTTGACACTTTGAATGCTGTGTAACCACTTACAGTGACTCCTAATATGGCTTTAGCTTTTACATTTTCAGCTATTCTTGCTGCGTTGATACATATTGTATCAGAATAATAGGTGTCAGAACCTTTATTAGGCTTAGGCCTCTTCTCTAGTAGCTCATAATTCTTCTCAGCTTCTGTGATTATTTTATTCATCGCCTTGACGACTAAGTCAGGATGATTACCTACGGATGTCTCACCACTGAGCATAACGGCATCAGCACCATCTAATACTGCATTAGCTACATCAGTGATCTCGGCTCTTGATGGACTCGGATTAGTGATCATGCTCTCCATCATCTGTGTAGCGACGATGACTGGCTTAGATTTCTGTAGGCATCTCTTGATGATATCTTTCTGTATACCAGGTAATCTCTCCATAGGTACTTCTACCCCTAGGTCACCACGAGCGACCATCACAGCATCACTATGGAGGACGATTTCTTTTATATTTTCTATAGCTTCTGGCTTTTCTACTTTGGCGATGACCTTAGCATAGTGGCTATTGTTATCTATGATCTCCTTAAGCTGTATGATGTCACTCGCTTTTCTGACGAATGATAAGGCTATCCAGTTGACAGGTTGTGTGAGGATAAACTTAAGATCTACAAGGTCTTTCTCTGTTAGACAGGGTAGAGAGACTTTCGTATCTGGAAGATTGACACCTTTGTTAGAAGCTATGTTAGTACCATGCAGAACTTTGAGCTTCACTGTCTTACCTACTATTTCTGCTACTTCTAATTCTAACTTACCATCATCTACAAGCACTTTCTCTCCTACATTAACATCTTCTGCGAAGTTCTGATAGCTTAAGTATATCTTCTCTCGTGTACCCATGCATGGCTCATTGACGAAAGTCAGGATATCTCCTTTAATAAGCTCGAGTTTATCACCTTCTATCTTACCGACTCTGATTTTAGGTCCTTGGAGGTCTGCCAGTATACCGACTGGTACATCGTACTTTTCCATGATATCATTCAGTCTATTAATGACTTGAAGGTGATCTTCATGTGTTCCGTGAGAGAAATTGAGCCTAAATACATCGACGCCTTGCTTCACTAATTCTAGTAAATTCTCTGGGCTACTGCATGCAGGGCCTACTGTTGCGACAATTTTTGTCTTTTGTCTTGATTCTATCTTAATTTCTTTCAAAATTTCTTTTTATGGTCTTTTACTTAATATAATAAAGGTATAACACTGTATGTCAATATCTTATAATTAAGTTAATAAAATAATATTGCTAATCTTAGTGCAATATACAGTGAACGATTTAATTAATTGGTGTGTATGATAAATGTATATTTTGCATTTAAAACCTTTGTTGCTACATTACAATTGGTTTAATTTGCGCCACTAATTAAAATAAATACAATTATGTCAGATATTGCAGACAAAGTAAAACAAATTATAGTTGACAAATTAGGTGTTGACGAATCAGAAATTTCGAACGAAGCAAGCTTCACGAATGATCTAGGAGCTGATTCTCTTGATACTGTAGAATTGATCATGGAATTCGAAAAAGAATTCGATTTATCAATTCCTGATGAGGAAGCTGAAAAGATACAGACAGTCGGTATGGCTGTAAGTTATCTTGAGAAGGCTAAGGCCTAATCAACGCTGTAAGTAAATAAAAAAATTCATAAGGCTTTCTTGTGGATTTTTTTATTTACTTTTTCATTACTATTCACTTACATTTCTTCCAAGCTATGAAAAGAGTTGTCATAACAGGCATAGGGGCCATTACTCCTATCGGAAATACATTTTCTGAGTTTTCTGATGCATTGTTATCAGGAAAAAGCGGGGCTGCACCTATTACTCGTTTTGATGCTAGTCGATTCAAGACCCGATTTGCTACAGAAGTGAAAGGCTTCAATGTAACTGATCATTTTGAGCGCAAAGAAGCTAAGAGATTAGACAGGTTTTCTCAGTTTGCCCTAGTAGTAGCTGATGAGGCATTTGTAGATAGTGGATTAGAATTAGATAAAATAGATCTTAAGAGAGCAGGAGTAATATGGGGAAGTGGTATTGGTGGATTTGAGACAATCGAGAATGATGTCGAAGAAGCGACACTTAATACTGGACCCCCAAGATACAGCCCATTCTTAATACCAAAACTTATAGTGGACATTGCTGGAGGGCATATTTCAATAAAATATGGTTTCCGTGGTCCAAACTTCACAACTATATCAGCTTGTGCATCTTCGAGCCATTCTATATACTGCGCAGTAGATTATATTAAACTAGGGAGAGGAGACATTATGATAGCTGGTGGATCTGAAGCAGCTATCTGTAAGGCCAGTTTCGGTGGGTTCTCCAGCATGAAGGCACTATCAGAAAGAAATGATAGTCCTGAAACTGCAAGTCGCCCATTTGACAGAGATAGAGATGGATTTGTTCTCGGTGAGGGAGCAGGTGCATTCGTATTAGAAGAATATGAACATGCTGTAAAGCGAGGAGCCAAAATATATGCTGAGATATTAGGTTGTGGTGCTACAGCTGATGCTTATCATATTACAGCACCTCATCCTGATGGATTGGGCGCATCTGAGGTTATGGAAATGGCTATGAAAGAGGCTCAGATTAATCCTACTGACGTTGATTACATCAATGTACACGGTACATCTACACCATTGGGAGATGTAGCTGAAGTCAAGGCCATAACTAAAGTTTTTGGTGATCATACATTCGACCTTAATATCAGTTCTACTAAGTCGATGACAGGCCACTTACTAGGTGCTGCAGGTATAGCGGAAGCGATCGCGTGTGTCGTAGGTATAACTAAAGGTGTAGTCCCTCCGACTATTAATCACCATACTCATGATCCTGCTTTGGATAAGAGAATAAATTTTACGCTTAATAATGCTCAGGAAAGGGATATTAAGATAGCCATGAGTAACACGTTTGGTTTTGGTGGTCATAATTCTACAGTTATCATTAAGAAAATGTAACATAGAAGTGTGATCCGAACATTCTACAACTATTATCTATCACCAGAAAAAGAATTAGCTAAGAACTTAAAATCTGTCTTGGGCTTTGTGCCTAATAATATCCGTTTGTTCAAATTGGCTTTCTTCCATAAGTCTATGAATAATAGCGAAGTCAGAAGCAAGTCTAATAATAACGAGAGATTAGAATACTTAGGCGACTCAGTACTATCTACCATCGTAGCAGAATATCTATATAAGAAGTATCCAGGTAGAGACGAAGGATTCCTTACTAAGATGAGGTCTAAGATCGTCAAAAGAAAAACACTCAATAAGGTCGCTGAGAAGATGGGTATAGATATCATCCTGTCTAGGTACACACAAGGTAAGATGAGTTACTCTATGCTCGGCAATGCATTCGAGGCACTAATAGGAGCACTGTACATAGAGTATGGTTACGAAAAGACTAAGAACTACGTGATAGCTAAGATACTTATGAAATATCTCGATGTCCATGAGCTGGAACGTAGTGATGATAACTATAAGAGTCAGTTGCTGGAGTGGGGTCAGAAAGAAGGTAGGCAAGTATCTTACAAGCTTGTCAGCAAATATAAATTAGATAAAAGAGATAGGTTCAAGATAGCCGTCTTCCTTGATGGAGAAAAAATATGTCACGCTGAAGATTTTAATAAAAAATCAGCAGAGCAGATTGCCTCTTCTACTGCTCTAAAAAATCTAAACATCAGAAGAATTCAGTGATCTTTTTTGAAGTAGCACTGTTCATCACAGGTATAGGATAACAAATTATAATAATGGATTCAGTTACGCAGATTGTGTTAGGTGCAGCAGTAGGAGAAGCTGTATTAGGAAAGAAGATGGGTAACAA
>CALLAG010000220.1 GCA_938002705.1 uncultured Saprospiraceae bacterium
TTTGACTAAGGGCATTAGCCCTTTATTCGTGCATTCGTGGCATAAAAAATGACGCTTATGCTTACTATATCTAAGTTTTGACTATTAGACAATGTAGTCAACTGTACATTTTTACCTGTTAAGATTTCCGTGACATTAACAAGACACTAATTATTGGTTAAGTTAAGTCATCACCCAGAGGACTTTGACTAAGGGCATTAGCCCTTTATTCGTGCATTCGTGGCATAAAAAATGACGCTTATGCTTACTATATCTAAGTTTTAACTATTTGGCCAAGTTAATAAGTGTACATATTTTCACCGAAAAAATTTCCGTGACATTAACAATCTATAATGTCTGCGACGCTATAAGTACGACCCAGTATATAGCAAGCTTTCATATAGTATGATGATGCAACACATCTTGTGTTGATATGATGTATAATAGAATAATTATATGTGTAATCTACTTACAATCATAGTGTCAAGACTATTTAGCATGTGTGGTGAAGTACCTATTATGAAATAAATGACGAGTATTAGACGTGATATAGAATGGTATATGACGTGTTATTGTAGTTTATTTATCTATCTAAAGGTATTGGTAAGATAGTATTATAGTATAATTTCATATCGAAATATTCGATAGAACTTATCGCTTATACTGTATTTGACTAATTATCAGAATATTATGCGCAAAACAATAACATTTTTATCTCTAATTTTCTCGACACTATTTTTTGCCACTAATAATATTAGCGCTCAGAATAACTTCTCTGCAGGAGATCGTATCACTATAGGAGGAGTCATCCTCGATGCTGCGTCTAATGAGCCACTGATAGGTGCAAGTATACTAGAAGTAGGTACTGACAATGGGGAGACGACAGACGTAGAAGGAAAATTTTCTTTGTCGGTCTCTCAGAATGCATCCATTAAGGTGAGCTATATCGGCTACAGTGATAAGACACTCGTCGTTACTCAAGAATATATGACCATCTATCTCGCATCTGATGCTGCTGTACTAGATGAGATCGTTGTAGTAGGTTATGGATCACAGAGAAAAAGCGATCTCACGGGTGCCATCTCCAGCATAGGGGAGAAGGAGCTTAAGCAACTGCCATCTACAGGTATAGAGCAGGCACTGCAGGGTAGAAGTGCAGGAGTGTATATCACTCAGAATAGTGGTTCTCCCGGGGGAGCTATGTCGATCAGAATAAGAGGGGCTGGTTCCACACTGACTACAGAACCACTGTATGTCATAGATGGTATTCCTATTACTAATGATAATGCTGGATCATCTAATCTACGTGATGGTCAAGGGCAGAATACCAATGCCCTGACCACTATCAATCCTAATGATATAGAGTCAATAGAAATTCTCAAAGATGCATCTGCCACGGCCATCTATGGTTCGCGAGCTGCTAATGGGGTAGTCATCATAACGACAAAAAAAGGTAAAGAAGGAGCGACTCAAGTATCTTTTGATACATATGTAGGTGTACAGAGACTATACCGTGAGATACCTATGATGAATCTAAGAAATTATGCAGAATACATATCTGAAGTTAATGTAGGTGATATAGAGGAATTTGAGAATCTGGATCTCTTAGGAGAAGGAACTGACTGGCAAGATGTAATATTCAGAGAGGCGCTTATGCATAATAACCAAGTATCTATCTCAGGCGGTAGTGAGACCACACGATTTGCTGCATCTCTTGGGACACATAAGAAAGACGGTATAGTAGAAGGCTCAAGTTTTGAGCGGTATTCAGCCAAGTTAAATCTAGATCAGAATCTGGGTAAGTTCAGAGTCGGTATGAATATACTGACAGCAAGGACAAGTGAGAATATAGTATTTAATGATAACGATAAAGGTGTAATATATACAGCCTTACTTACGCCACCTATGGTGCCATCACGTAGACTTGATGGATCATTCGGTGTAGCGCCGACTGGCGAGAACATAGTATTGACCTTCGATAATCCTTTAGCCAATGCATTAGAAGTGAGTGATGTCAATACCAAGACGCGTCTACTCGGTAGTCTTTATGCTGAAGTTGATATCACTTCTTGGCTTAAGTATAGAACAGAATTTTCTACAGATTTACTATTTACAAAACATAAAATATTCGAACCATCCTACGATAGGGGTACTCAGAGTAAGAGATCAAAGTTGTCTCAGAATCCGAGTCAGTCGACCTACTGGAATAATAAGCACTTACTGACTTATGATATGCCTTCCAGTGGAAAACATAAACTCTCAGTGCTTGGAGGATTCGAAGCACAGGAAGGAAGTTTTGAGTGGTTATTTGCCGTAAGAGAGAATCTTCCGACTAATAATCTCAGTCAGTTAGTATTAGGGGATGCGGCTACACAGAATGTTATAGGTGGAGCGGGTCACTGGGCATTACTATCTTATTTCGGTAGGTTTAATTATAATTATAACGAACGCTTCTTAGTTACCAGTACACTTAGGGCTGATGGCTCATCACGATTCGGAGCTAATAATAAGTACGGGATTTTTCCATCTGTCGCGGTAGCATGGAGATTAAGTAACGAAGCTTTTCTCAAAAACGTGTCGGTAGTAGATAATCTTAAGTTAAGGCTTGGTTATGGAGCAGTCGGTAATCAGGAGATAGGTTTATATTCTTTTGTATCTACTCTACGTCCGGTCGATGTCGTCATAGGTAATGCTCGTACGACAGGATTTGCTCCTGCTAATATTGCTAACCCTGATGTCAAATGGGAAAGTTCTATACAGACGAACATAGGTATAGATTTTGGCATGCTAAATAATAGATTAGAAATAGTACTAGATCTATATAATAAACTATCAAGTGATATGCTACTGGAATCGATACTGCCCGCTACAGCAGGAAGTCTCAATCCTCCTTTTGTCAATATAGGTAGGATGAAGAATAGTGGGATAGAATTCTCAGTTATAAGCCAAAATCTGGCTGGAAAAGTCAATTGGAAAACATCTACTAATCTATCAGTTAATAGAAATGAGGTTGTGGATCTTGGGAATACGGGATTTATATCTGGAGTGGTGCAAGCTCTGCCGATTACGCGTACAGAACCAGGACGACCTATAGGCCAATATTATGGGCATAGAGTGATAGGTATATTTAAAGATGTAGCGGAAGTAGAAGAAAGTCCATTCCAAGAGACAGGCACACGTGCTGGCGATCTTAAATTTGAAGATCTCAATAACGATGGTTTTATAACTGATGAGGACAGGACATATATCGGCAGTCCTCATCCAGATTTTACTGTTAATGTTATCAATGATGTTTCTTTTGGAAATTTTGATTTCAGCATATTTTTTAGAGGTGTATTTGGTAATGAGGTATACAATATGCTCAAGAGAGATATTGCAGGGACAGGGGCATGGCATAATCAGTCAGTAGCAGTCCAGGACCGCTGGACACCGCTTAATAGAGAAGGGTCAGAACCACGAGCTACAGGTATCGACCCTAATGCTAATAGGCGGGTATCAGATAGATTTGTAGAAGATGGTAGCTTCATCAGGTTACAGAATGTATCTATCGGCTACATACTGCCATCTTCTATGACAGATAGATGGAATATAGGTCGCTTCAGAGTCTATGTCAGCGGTCAGAACTTGCTTACCATCACAGGTTATTCTGGTTTTGATCCAGAGATAGGATCATTTAATCAGAATCCACTTATTAATGGTGTAGATAATGGCAGATTTCCGGTGGCCAGTTCATTAACTTTTGGCGCTAATATTAATTTTTAATAAGTAAAACGTTCGTAATGAAAGTACTCAATTATATACTGATATTATTAGCAATATTTCTTTCATCAGGGTGTAGTGATTTTTTAGATAAGGAGCCACTCGATGAGATAACTACAGGTAGTTTCTACACTACGGCTGAGGAAGCAGAACTTGCAGCTATCTCTATGTATAGTGCTATCCAAGCTATCAACTGGAAGGGTAAGTCTTGGATGTTAGAAGAGATACCATCAGATAACAGCACGACAGGAGGTAATGATCCAGACTTCTCACCTTTAGATGATTTCACAACTAATGCTGATAATCCTGCAGTATTAGAATATTGGGTAGAGCATTACAGGCTCATCACACTGACTAATCAGATACTCACCTTCGTCCCAGCTATAGATATGGATGAGACTCAGAAAAGATCCATACTTGGCGAAGCTAAGTTTCTGAGAGCCTATAGCTATTTTGATCTCGTAAGAATCTTTGGTGCAGTTCCGATAATCCAGGAAGTGCCTACAGTAGATAGTGATCTTGACGTATTTAGAGATCCCGTAGAAGATGTCTATAGTTTTATCATATCAGACCTTACAGATGCAGTAGAGCAGTTACCAGTAACGAGGCCTTCATCTGCAGAAGGTAGAGTGCATTCTATGGCTGCCAAGGCCTTACTGTCTAAGGTGTATGTAACTACCGGTAACTATGATGAGAGTATGGCATTGTGCAGAGAGATTATTGATTCAGGACAGTTTCAGCTGACGAGTGATTTTGCAGATAATTGGCTCAGGGATACAAGCGATAATAATGTAGAATCTATATGGCAGATCCAGTATGTCGGTTGTGGTCCTAGTAATACAGGTAATGCATTACAAGCATTTTTTGCTCCTTGGGGACAAGCTATTACGGGCAATACTGATGGTTGGGGATCGCAGATACCGACGTCACCATCTATTGATAATCCGGGTACTACAATAAGAGATGCTTATGATCAAGATGACCTGAGAAGATACCATACAATTATGACCCCAGGAGATTATTATCCTATGATCAATGCTTCTGATGGTGGATTTACCTATCCAGCTTCAGGTGCATCTCGCGGTCAAGCTAATATTAAAAAATACGTGATAGGAAGTGGTCCTGATGTATGCTTTATGAGTACACCACAGAACCAACACGCCATCAGATACGCAGATATATTATTAACTCTCGCAGAGGCCTCTGCTAAGAAAAACGGCAACATTACAATCACGCCTGATGTACTAGATGCCTTTAATGCTGTAAGGACCAGAGCAGGACTCAGTGAGGTAGGTAATGTAACTACTGATATGATATATGAAGAAAGACGATTAGAATTTGCTTTCGAAAATCAAAGATGGTTCGATCTACTAAGACAGGGTAATGTTAAGATGATTATGCAGCTACATGGTAAGCAATTCCAAGATCATAACGTCCTCTTTCCTATCCCTTCTTCAGAGATATCAATTAATCCTAATCTTACACAAAACCCAGGATATTAATATGAATAGTAAAACCATATGCAGATATATGCTGTCCATTATTGGATTAATCTATATGTCCTCATGTAGCACAGGAGATGAACCTGTCGTGAGTACCTATAGTCCAGATTTTGGACCATCAGAAACTTTAATTACCATAGAGGGATCAGGATTAGATAATCTTATATCTATCAACTTTAATGAGGGTGTAGTTGCAGATTTTAATCCATCATTTGGCAAGTCAGATGCTATATTGTTGAGAGTACCACCTGATGCTCCGCTAGGGGATAATCTGATATCGATTGTTACAGAATATGGAGAGACATCTATTCCATTTAGAGTCACTTTGCAGTCACCTTCTGTATTTGATTTTTCTCCAAAATTTGCTAATCAAGGAGCGATAGTGAGTATAACAGGTAAGAATTTCTTTGAACCCTTAGAGGTCTTATTTTTTGATTCTATACCTGGTAATATCATATACCATCAGCCAGACTCTATAGCTGTAGAAGTACCCGCTAATGTGCAGAAAGGTAGAATAACAGTCAAGGCTAATGGAGGTTCTTCTATCACCCCAGAACTCTTTTTCTCGACTGATGAGATACTAGTTAATGACTTTGATGGAAATGGCGTACGTGCCGAGACAAATAAGTGGCTCTTCTATGGCGCTATAGATCAGAACGCGATGACAGCATTAGACAATGCAGTACCTGCTCCTTTGGATGGACAATTTCTAAAAATATCAGGTTTTGATAATGGCGCAATATGGGTAGGAGGTACTGAGAGTCACTCTAATGATCCTATGGTTTTTGATGTATTCGATATACAGAGCGACATTAACGATACGTTCATCGAATTTGATGTGCATAATAATGGTAAGGATGATACACATCTGATTGTAGTATTAGCAGAGAGAGGAGGATCTACTAATGACTTTACAGAAATGATACATGTCAACGAGACAGGATGGCATAAGGTCAATATTCCTCTTAATAGATTTTCTGATATAACAGGTGCCACTCCTAATCCTCAGAAAATAAGAACACTAAAGTTTCATCTATTTAATGAGTTAGATTCTGCTCAGAAAATGGAAGTGAATCTTGATAACATAAAAATTATACAAATTATTTAACACTATAAAATTCTATTAATTAATCAAACAGTTGAGCACTAATGTAGTGAAAGAAATTTCTCTTTTTTTGGTGCTTAGAATTTCAAAAAAAATATTAGATATGAAAAAAATTTACGCTCTTTTGATTTTTTCGTTTTGCTTATCACCTATGATAGGTCAGGTGTATATTGATGAATTTGATGATGGTGTAGAGAATAATGTGGTATTGGGTAATGGATATACAAGTGTAGAAGAGAATGGAGAATGGACGATCACAGGTGATGGTACGACAGGTGCTTTTGAGGTATTTGTATTGACTCCTAATAATGATGATGGGACGCCTGCGACTATAGACATCAGTGATAATAACAAAGTATTTGTGAGAGCTAAAGCGAGTAATCTGGGTACACAACTTAGGATGGATGTCCGTGATGCAGCTGGATTTGCAAGTACTATAGGCAGTGTGACTAAGACGCTGATCAGTGATTACACTGTTTTTGAGTTTGACTTTAACGGTAATCTGAGTGATGGAGGTTTTGGCGGAACAGCATGTGAATCTGCTAATGCACCTTGCCCAGTAGATCCTACACAGATAGTCGAGTTTAATTTTTATGTTAATCCTGGCCAAGGGGCATTTTCAGGTACAGTTGTTATGGATTTCTTATCAGTAGGAGAGGCTCCTGGTGTGGGGCCAGTATCAGATGTATGGCAGGAACATTTTGATGAGCAGACTGCTCTTGGATACTCCGGCATGGCAGGATCAGGCTTAGTTAATTCTATATCAGGAAGTAACTGGGTCATCACAGGTGACGGTACGAGTGGTGCTTTTGAGCCAGTTAGTTTGCTTTTCTTTAATCAGACAACCTTAGATACAATCGATGTATCAGTAGCGCAGGGTAATGACAAAGTATACTTACGAATGCGTACATCTACACCAGGTACAACAGTGAGATTAGACTTGCAGGATATTAATGATATGGCGACGACAGGTGCCAGTATTACTAAGCCTATCAGCGATGAGTGGGTCACATATGAGTATAACTATTCAGGAGGGTATTCTGACTTAGGTTTTGGTGGTACAGGTTGCTCCAGTGATCAGGCGCCATGTCCAGTAGATGCAGATCGTATTGCTAATATGATCATATTTGTTAATCCAGGATCAGGTGCTTTTGTCGGTGATGTAGAGATAGATTATATATCAGTAGGTACTCCATTAGAGGAAGTAGACGAGGGAGCTAATACTTTAATATATGGAGATCATTTTAGTGGTGGAGAGACTTATGTGAGCACATCAGCTAGTTTCGGACTTGATGTCAATGACTCAAGGTTAAAGATTACTGGCTCAGGTGCTGATGGTCCATTCTCTGCTATTTCTTATTCTATACATGACATGGATACAGGAGAAGGAACATCTATAGATGTAAGTAATAATAATAAATTGTTTTTTAGAGCTAAGGCGGATGCTCCTAATACGTTATTACGTGTAGATCTTATAGATACTTCAGGATTCATTACCACGATCCCTTCTCTTACAAGAATACTGGAATCTGATTATGTGACTTACGAGTTAGATTTTGGAGGACAATATTTAGACGGTGGATTTGGTGGTACGCCTTGTGATGAGACTGTAGCACCTTGTGCAGTAGATCCTACAGCAATCAATTCTGTATTGTTCTATCCTAATCCTGCAGATGGTGGATTTGAAGGATGTATAGAGATAGAGTTCTTGTCATTTGGAGCTCCATTAGGAGATGATGTTATACAGTATAGTGATCATTTTGATAATAGTGATAGAAGTCTTTTTTCTGATTCTGGAGGCTTTAGCGTAGAAGAATCTGGAACCGAATTGGTCATAACAGGTGATGGTACTGCCGGTGCTTTTGCAGCATTTAATTATACGACGCATAATACTGATGATGGGACACCAGTGATCATAGATCTTACCAGTAATAATAAGCTGTATGTCAAGGCTAAGTCAACGATTGCAGGAACACCACTACGTATAGACTTAGTGGATAGTGATGGCTTTGCGACGACCAACCCTGCAACAGTTTCTGTAGTAAATGAAGAGTATGAGATTTTAGAGTTTGACTATACAGGTACTTATACAGATGGAGGATTTGGCGGCACAGCTTGTAATGCAGGACCTTGTCCTGTAGATGGAAGTCGTGTGAGTAGCCTACTATTCTACATAGATCCTAATAATGGTGGCTATAACGGAACGATGACTATAGACTGGATTTCTACAATAGAGCCATTAGAGATGGTGCCTGATACGGGAGGCCCACTCGGCGTAGATGACTATATGGATGATATGGATGATAATTCGTTAGACTTTATATCTGATAATGGTGGACTTGCGACAGTAGCAGAAGAAGGCCAACTCAAGGTTATAGGCGATGGCACCTCTGGTGCTTTTGCACCTGTCTTATACAAGATGCATGATGGTCTTGATTCTCTCATAGTCAATGCAGAGTCTAATGATAACAAGCTTTATATACGTGCAAGATCTACTGTAGATGGATTGCCACTCAGAGTAGATGTCCAAGATAATCAAGGATTCTTATCTTCTCTTGCTGGTCTAACTCAATCACTAAGTACGGAGTTTGAAATATATGAGTATGATTATACAGGTCAGTACCAAGACGGTGGATTCGGTGGTACACCTTGTACGGCAGGACCTTGTAATGTAGACAGTAAGAGACTGGAGGTACTTCAGTTATATATCAATCCAGGAATAGGATTATTTGACGGAGAGATGCATATTGATTGGGTGTCATTCGGTATGCCTATTGTAAGTAACGTGATAGATCAGGAGACTATCGAGTCAGCTACAATATTCCCTAATCCTGCCAGCGATCTTATTGTTATAGATATGGATCTAAGAAACAATGCTGATGGCTTAGTGACTATGACTGACGTCACAGGTAAAGTAGTGCTCACTAAGAAGATAGGAGCTCTAATAGATGGTAAGAATCAGGTTTCTTTACGACTTGATGAAGTGCCTAATGGATTGCATATCGTTATGGTACAGCTTGATAATAAACCAGCACTTACTGCTAAAGTGATGGTAAACAAATAACTTTAACTTCTATAGTGGCTAAGTAATAAGCTTAGCCACTATTTTATTTTTTTAATATTAATCGATTTGTTTTATATGAGAGTGATTATTATTCTATTGACAAGCTTTGCGATGACTCTATCTGCTCAGGACGCTTATCATACGAGTCTACTTGTAGAACTACGTGATAATTACGGTTTAGAGGGAGGTATTTTTCTACTTCCTGATAATGAGGAAGAGGTATTAGAGAGGACTACTACTTATGGTAATATATCAGTGGTAGATATATCACAACCTTCACAGACTTTTTCTCAAAGTAAAGGTATTACAGTTTTATCAGAGGGTAATAATCCGTGGGATGCGGGATATGGAATAGGTATTATTAATACTGTATCTGCTGATGATTTAGTACTGGTTACATTTTGGGCCAAGCAAAACTCCAGCAGTAGTCAAGTATTTGTCTATGCCGAAGATGCCATAGACTATGAGAAAGAATTCTATTTTCCAATTTCGTTTACACCTGACTGGACTCAGTATTTTGTAGCTTTTAATGCTAATGAAAGTTATAATGTCAACAGGTTGAATATTGGTTTTCATCTGGCCACACAAAGTCAAAATATTGAGATAGCTGGGATGTCTGCGATTAATTATAGAGACCTCTATCAGATCACTGACTTACCATCAAGTTTCTCACCTTTTGATTATGAAGGAAGAGCATTAGATGCACCATGGAGGTCACTGGCGGATACAAGGATAGAACAAATTCGAAAATCTGATCTGAAGATAACTGTCGTCGATAATTCAGGTATGCCAGTCTCGGATGCTACTGTAAAGGTAGAAATGCAGCAGCATGATTTTGGATTTGGGTCAGCGCTTGTTACATGTAGATTTCCTGGTAATAATTGCTATGATGCAACCTACGTAGATAAGGTAATTAATATAGATGGTAAGGGGCATGGCTTTAATGAATGTGTCAATGAAAATGCTCTAAAGTGGAGAGCCTGGGAGCAAGAGTGGCTCGGTACCCCAGACGAGACTGTAGGAGCATTCAGATGGCTCCATGATCAGGGCATAACTATGAGAGGACATAATCTATTATGGCCAGGGAGTGATTACCTACCCAGTGATATTAATGATAATATTAGTGATATAGATTATCTACGTACTCGTATAGATGAAAGAATAGAAGAGATGATAGCCCACCCAGAACTAAGCACAATAGTTAGAGACTGGGATATACTTAATGAGATCACAACTAATAGAACTTTAGAGTTTGCATTTAATAGTGACCCTACATTAGATAATGGAAGAAAGCTATACAACGAGATATATACTAAGGTCAGAGAGATGGATCCTACACTAGAGTTATACATTAACGACTATATGGCGATATCATCTGGATCAGCTAATCTTGTAGCTCGATATAAGTCATTCTTAGATGAGCTGAGAGATGATGGTGTCCCCTTTGATGGTATCGGATTTCAGGCACATATCGGATCTGTCCCTAACTCTATACCTCAAGTAGAGCAGATATTTAATGATTTTTATCAACGGTATGGCAAGCGTATGAAGATTACAGAATATGATATGAATCCTGCCGTAGATGAGTTGATACAAGCAGATTATATGCGAGATATTTTGACCTTGACATTCAGCCATCCAGGGATGGATGCATTTATTATATGGGGATTCTGGGATGGAAATCACTGGAAGAATAATGCGCCTATATTCTATGAAGACTGGACGCTGAAGCCATCAGGAGAAGTTTTCATACAGAAAGTATATGAAGAATGGTGGACCGATGACACATTACTATCTGATACTAATGGAATAGCAGAGCTGCGTCCATTCAAGGGGAAACATACAATTACTGTTACTAAAGGAGGTGCTACTACATCAGTGGATATAGACCTACTGCAAGAACAAGAAATAGAAATCGTTCTGGACGGAACGAGTAGTACTACTGATATAGATAACGGCAGCTTCGGTATCTCACCTAACCCATCAGATAGTGGTTCTTTCCAGATCGACTATCCAGATATATATGACAATATCTCCATTAAAATATATGATGCCAATAGTAAGTTAATACAAAGTCAAGATTCAATAATAAGTGGACAGTTAATACAATCAGAATTAAGTGCTGGTGTCTATCTGATCAAAATCAAAACTGATCAAACTGAAGTCGTTAAGAGATTAATTGTAAATAAATAAACACGACACCCATGCGTACAACTTTATTATTAGTACTGACGCTACTTGTATTAAAAATATCGGCCCAGGAAAAAACATATGACTTCTGGAATGAAAAGCTCCCGATAGATAATCGAGTAGATGCATTGATTTCTGAATTAAGCTTAGAAGAGAAAGTAAGTCAGCTTATGTATGAGGCACCAGCGATTCCGAGATTAGGGATACCGCATTACAGTTGGTGGAATGAATGTCTACATGGCATTGCTAGGAATGGTAAAGCTACCGTATTCCCACAAGCTATAGGAATGGCAGCAACATTCGACACAGATCTTATGCAGAGGATAGGAGAAGCTATAGCCATAGAAGGTAGAGCTAAGTATAATGTAAATGTAGAGAGAGGTTATATGGACAGATATGCAGGTCTTACATACTGGTCACCTAATGTCAATCTGTTCCGAGATCCTAGATGGGGTAGAGGACAAGAAACCTATGGGGAAGATCCACATCTTATTAGCAGATTAGCCGTATCATTTGTCAATGGTCTACAAGGAAATGATGACCAGCTCAAAGTAGCAGCTATGGCAAAACACTATGCCGTACATAGTGGTCCAGAGAAATTGCGACATACTTTTGATGCTGTTGTGTCGAGACATGATCTGTGGAATACCTACTTGCCTGCATTCGAAGCATTAGTGACTGAGGCAGATGTAGAAGGAGTGATGGGTGCCTATAATAGGACCAATGGAGAACCGTGCTGTGCTCACTCATACCTTATGGACGATGTCCTTAGAGGTAAGTGGGGGTTTGATGGATATTTTGTCTCAGATTGCTGGGCTATCCAAGACTTCTATGAAGGGCATAAAATAAGCCCTGATAAAAAAAGTGCCGCAGCTATGGCTCTTAATGCAGGTTGTAACCTTAACTGTGGCAGCACATATCCAGAATTAGTTAATGCCGTCAAAGCTGGATTAACAACAGAACAAGACATAGACCACAACTTGAGAGAGTTGCTCCCTACAAGATTTAGATTAGGTCTTTTTGATACTTCTACTACACCGCTGGATAAGATAGATATCGATGTGGTGAGATCTCAGAAACACTTAGACCTCTCGTATGAGTCAGCTGTGAAGTCTATGGTTCTGCTAAAAAATAAAGATAATCTTCTCCCATTAGATCCTAATCTTAAAAATTTATTTGTTACAGGTCCTACTGCTACCAGTGCTCAAGCATTACTTGCTAACTATTATGGTGTCAGTGATAACATGGTCACCTTACTAGAAGGAATAGCAGGCGCCGTATCTAACCATACCGCGATCAGATATGTACAAGGTAACCTACTGGATAGACCTAATGTCAATCCCATGGACTGGTATTCTGAAGAAGCAGAAACCGCTGATGTCACAGTGGCTTGTATGGGCATCACTCAGTTATTAGAAGGCGAAGAAGGCGAAGCCATTGCGTCAGCAACTTACGGTGATCGAGAATATATAACCCTACCTCCACATCAGATAGATTATCTCAAGTTACTCAGATCTAAAGCTGATAAACTCATAGTCGTCATCACGGGTGGTAGTGCTATATCTATACCTGAGATACATGAACTTGCTGATGCTGTTATATACGCATGGTACCCAGGAGAGCTGGGTGGTAAGGCGCTCGGTGATATCATCTTTGGTAAGGTGAGTCCTTCTGGTAAGCTACCAGTCACCTTCGTCAAGACTATAGACGACTTGCCTCCATATGAAGATTATAATATGCAAGGTAGAACTTATAGATATATGAATGTAGAACCTCTTTATCCATTTGGGTTTGGTCTGAGTTATGCAGATATAGAATTAGAGAACCTACAGGTAGACCGTCAGGTTATGAGAAAATCAGGTACAGTAACATTCGACTTACAAGTCAATAATAAATCTGATATAGATGCCGAAGAAGTCATACAAGTATATGTAAGAAAAAAGAATAGAACGAGTACTGATCCTAAGCAAACTCTCAAAGATTTCAGACGTGTGAGTCTTAAGTCTAATTCTACAGAGCGTATCAAAATCACGCTTGATGATAAAGCATTTAGCACTTACAGTGATGAGGGAGATCTTGTATTAGATAAGGGAGAATATGA
Source organism: uncultured Saprospiraceae bacterium (assembly GCA_938002705.1). Taxonomy (GTDB): domain Bacteria; phylum Bacteroidota; class Bacteroidia; order Chitinophagales; family Saprospiraceae; genus RFSX01. The sequence goes on from CALLAG010000220.1 coordinate 13,701, forward strand.
GGTGATATTTTCTACAGCTGCGCCTATCGATAGGTCATTGGTATTAGGTAGTGCTCAGTGGAAAACTCAAAGCATTATAGTAAAATAAAAAATGGGTATGTACTTATTAGGATATGATATAGGTAGTTCTTCGATTAAGACAGCCTTAGTAGATGCGACAACTAAGGAGGTTATAGATGTGGTACAATATCCAGAGCAAGAGATGGAAATGATCTCTAGACAAAAAGGATGGGCAGAGCAGCAGCCAGAATTATGGTGGAGATATCTATGCTTAGGCAGCAAGAAGATAATCGAGAAAAATAATATCAATCCTACCGAAATAGAATCTATAGGCATCAGTTATCAGATGCATGGTCTTGTCATCGTTAATGAAGCACAGCAGGTACTGCGACCCGCTATTATATGGTGTGATAGTAGGGCAGTATCGATAGGCGACCGAGCCAGTAAGATAATGGGTAAGGATTTTTGTTTAGAAAATTATCAAAACTCACCAGGTAACTTTACAGCCAGTAAACTCAAGTGGGTCAAAGATAATGAACCAGATATATACAAGAGAATCTACAAGATTATGTTGCCTGGAGACTATATCGCCATGAAATTTACTGGGGACATCAGTACTACAATATCTGGCCTCTCAGAAGGCGTATTATGGAACTTCAAAGAGAAAAAACTGGCGACAAGATTATTAGATCATTATGGCATTGCTCATGATCTGATTCCTGATATAAAACCTACTTTTTCTGTAGCTGGAAGATTGACTGCAGAAGCGAGTGAGCAGACAGGTTTAGCGGTTGGTACTAAGGTATCCTATAGGGCAGGTGATCAGCCTAATAATGCACTGTCTCTTAATGTACTCCGACCAGGTGAGATAGCTGCGACATGTGGGACATCTGGTGTCGTGTACGGTGTAGTTGATAGAGCTGTAGTAGATGAGGAATCTCGCATTAATGCTTTTGCACATGTTAATTATACTAAGAAGCGTACAATGGTAGGAGCTCTGCTCTGTATCAATGGAGCAGGGATACAATACAGCTGGATGCGGAAGCAGATTGCTCGCCCAGACCGGAGTTATGAAGATATGGAACGCATGCTTGCAAGTGTACCTGTAGGTGCTGAAGGCGTTTTTATTTTTCCATTTGGCAATGGTGCCGAGCGTATATTTTCTAATAGAAGTGTAGAAAGTCATATAAGTAATATCGAATTTAACAGACACGGTAGAGCACATATATATAGGGCAGCTATAGAAGGTGTTGCATTTGCATTTGTCCATGGTATCAATATCCTTAAGGATATGGGCGTGGAGATCAATAAGATACGAGTAGGCAATGATAATATGTTTCAATCAGAGGTATTCGCTACCACAATAGCTACTCTGTCAGGCGTAGATATAGAAGTATATAATACAACCGGCGCTATAGGTGCTGCACTCGCATCAGGTCATGGGTGTGGTATGTATCCTTCTATTAATAGAGTTATGGCACAGGCTAAGCCGGTAAGACTATACAAGCCAGCACATAATGCTGCGGAGTATTTTAAGGCTTATCGATACTGGTGTGATAAGTTGCAAGTACTACTGGATTCTGATCAGGAGGATAAGCTATCTCCTGTGGATAATGAAGATATGCCAGAGAAGGATAAAGTCATTGCACAGCAGAACATGATTATCGCTCGCCAGAAGAATAAGATTGAAGACATAAAAAACCACCTCATTGGCTTAAGGGGAACATTAGATAGTACTGTCATTAACAGGCTCATATCTAAGTTAGAGAACGATGAGCGACAGACAGAAAAAACCAATAATCATATCAACCTTCTTTCAGAACCATTTATAAGTCATCTTAATTCTATGTATCCGGACTTGAGTTTTGAAGAGTTAAAGATGTGCAAGTATCTCAAGCTTAAATTTACAACTAAAGAAATCGCGGAAAAACTAAATCTAACCTATCGAGGAGCAGAGACCAAGCGCTACAGGCTCAGAAGAAAGTTGCAAGTAGAAAAAGGAGTCTCAATATTCAGTTACCTGGAGAACTTGATGGTTGAGATATAGTCAACATTTGTATTAAATCATTGGAGCATATATAGCATATTAGCTCCAAGTAATCAACAGAAATACCATAACCATATGATATCAAAGAAAAAAACTGAATACTTCAAAGGTATAGACAAAATCAAATATGAGGGACATGATTCTAAGAATGCGATGTCATTTAAGTATTACGAACCTAAGCGCAAGGTCATGGGCAAATCTATGGAGAAACACTTCAAATTTGCTGCAGCATATTGGCATTCGTTCTGTAACACAGGAGGAGATCCTTTTGGTGGAGGTACTCGGATACTTCCCTGGGACAAAGCCTCAGATCCAGTGCAGAGAGCGAAAGATAAGTTAGATGCCGCATTTGAATTTATGACCAAATTAGGTATTAAGTATTACTGCTTTCATGACGTAGACTTAGTAGATGAAGGATCAAGTCTTAAGGAATCTAAAAAGCGATTAGTAGAAGTAGCCGACTATGCTTTGATCAAACAAAAGAAATCTAAGATCAAAGTATTATGGGGCACTGCTAATCTATTTAGTCACTCCAGATATATGAACGGAGCAGCTACTAACCCAGACTTCAAAGTCGTATGCCATGCCGCAGGTCAAGTAAAAAATGCGATAGATACAACCATTAAGTTAGGTGGAGAAAACTATGTGTTCTGGGGAGGCAGAGAAGGTTATATGACACTGCTTAATACAGACATGAAAAGAGAGCAGGAGCATCTGGCAATGTTTCTGAGTAAGTGCCGGGACTATGCACGTGCTAGAGGATTTAAAGGTACATTTTTTATAGAGCCTAAGCCGATGGAGCCTTCTAAGCATCAGTATGACTTTGATTCTGCTACTGTGATAGGCTTCTTACGACAGTATGATCTATTAGAAGATTTTAAGATCAATGTAGAAGTTAACCATGCTACATTGGCTAATCACACATTTGAACATGAGCTGCAAGTCGCAGCAGATGCAGGACTACTAGGCTCTATAGATGCTAATAGAGGTGATTATCAGAATGGATGGGATACGGATCAGTTTCCAGTAGATATATATGAGCTTGCTCAAGCGATGCTCGTCCTATTACAATCTGGAGGCTTACAGGGAGGAGGTGTTAATTTTGATGCTAAGCTGAGAAGAAACTCTACAGACCTCGCAGATATGTTCTATGCACACATAGGCGGGATGGATGCTTTTGCCAGAGCATTACTGACAGCAGAGTCAATATTAAAAAAATCAGACTACAAAAAAATTAGGAAAAATAGATACTCGAGCTTTGACAAGGGAAAGGGTAAACTGTTCGAAAAAGGAAAATTATCACTCAAGGATATGGCATCATTATCCTTAGAATATGGTGAGCCAGAGCAACTGAGCGGTAAGCAAGAGCTATTAGAAAACATCATCAATAATCATATATAAACCAATAGATTTATGGCATTCGAGACTTTAGACTGGATAGTATTAGTAGGGTATTTCATGGTTTTATTGGGAGTTGCCTATTGGGTGATTAGACAGAAATCTAAGAATACAGAGGATTACTTTCTGGCGGGTCGGAATGTTGGATGGTTTGTAATCGGTGCATCTATATTTGCATCTAATATTGGATCTGAGCATGTAGTCGGTCTTGCAGGTACTGGAGCAGCAGGTAATATGCCCTTAGCACATTATGAGTTGCATGCGTGGATCGTCCTGTTGTTAGGTTGGTTGTTTTTGCCATTTTATATGAGAAGTGGTGTCTACACCATGCCAGAGTTTTTAGAGAAAAGATTTGATAGTCGGTCACGATGGTTTTTGGCTATATTCTCTATTCTTGGATATATATTAACTAAGGTGTCTGTAACCATCTATGCAGGTGGTATTGTTATATCTAATCTTTTGGGTCTTGACTTTACTGTGAGTGCTTTGATTACCGTATTGGTTACAGGTCTATACACTATACTCGGTGGTATGAGAGCAGTTGTGTATACTGAAGCGATCCAGACAGTTATTCTTATTATAGGAGCATTTATTATTACCTTTCTGGGATTACAAGCTGTAGGAGGATGGTCTGAGTTACATATGGCGGCAGGTTCATCACATTTTAATATGTGGCGTCCACCATCAGATCCTGACTTCCCATGGACGGGTATGATATTTGGCGGAACCATCGTTGGGATATGGTATTGGTGTACAGATCAGTATATCGTACAGCGTACATTATCAGCAGCTAATATTAAGATAGGTAGAAGAGGGGCTATCTTTGGAGCTTATCTTAAGATACTACCCATCTTCATATTTCTTGTACCAGGCATCATCGCTTATGTGCTCAAGCAGAAAGGACTACTCACTTATGAGAAGAGTGACGAGGTCTTTCCTGCATTAGTTTCTTACCTATTGCCAGTAGGACTGAGAGGTCTCGTTGCAGCTGGATTGATGGCAGCACTGATGAGTTCATTAGCTTCAGTATTTAATTCGAGTTCGACAATATTTACAGTAGATATCTTTAAGAAGTTATATCCGGATTCCTCAGAGAAACGTCTACTTAATATTGGTCGATACGCTACAGTAGCGGTCATGGTTATAGGATTTTTATGGGTGCCTTTTTTAGAGAGTTTATCTAAGGGAACCTTATATCAATACCTACAGAGCGTACAAGCTTATATAGCGCCGCCTATCACAGCTGTATTTTTACTCGGTATATTATGGAAACGTATGAATGCCAAAGGAGCGATCTCAGTACTATTGCTCGGTGTAATACTGGCAGCGCTTAGGATTGCTGCAGAGCTGACAGTCCAGAGTGGAGATCAAGGCATTATGGCTACTTTTGCCAATATAAATTTTGCTCATTTAGCTATCTACTTATTTATCCTATATGTTGTGGTTGGGGTAATTGTGAGTTTGATCACTAAGCCACCTACAGAAGACAGTATTAGAGGGTTGACATTTGGGACTCTGACGGATGAGCAAAAAGTATCAGCCCGTAACAGTTACACTATTTTGGATATCATTGCATCTCTATTCCTTATATTATCAGTGATAGGAGTCATGATGTACTTCGTAGGATAACAATATTGGGGTATTATTATCAATAAACAGTTTTTATAATATTATTTTTGAATGACTTTCAAGAACTAATCTCTTAGTGAATAATTTTTATTTTATTTGCAGTGGTTTGAAAGAAAATCATATTAACGATAAAAGCAAAAGCTTTTCATCGTAATTGGTTTAGAGATAATATTTGAGAGTGTAGCTCAGTCACGAAGTAAGATTTGAAGAATCTTATTCGTTGATTAACGATAAAAGCGAAATGCTTTTCATCGTAATTGGTTTATAGATGATTTTGAGAGTGTAGCTCAGTCACGAAGTAAGATTTGAAGAATCTTATTCGTTGATTAACGATAAAAGCTAAAGCTTTTCATCGTAATTGGTTTATAGATGATTTTGAGAGTGTAGCTTCAGTCACGAAGTAAGATTTAAGAAATCTTG
>CALLAG010000221.1 GCA_938002705.1 uncultured Saprospiraceae bacterium
GAATGATCCATTGGTATGTCCTGACTGAGCTATCTCCCACTTTACTTCTGAGATGCCCGTTACTGACTCGTCTATAGATACTGTAAGCATCTTGGTATCGAGGTCGTAATTAGCAGATTGTGCTTTACCTTTTTTGATAGCTGTTTGTTCTATTCTCTCTGCACACATACCACAAGCACCCTCCACTCTGAATGTATAGTCGATCAGAGTCTGACCTACCATCATATAACTGATAGTGCATAAGAATGCACTTAATATTATCTTCTTCATTATTGTGTATAAAAATTATATAGTCTTAAAAAAAATGTGAAATAGGTTCTCTTACATTCTTCTTAACTATACTTGGGGGGTTGCCATAAGGCGTTATCGTAGATTCTTGATAACCTGTTAAGGTAGTGGGCATTAATAGCCGTAGTACATCTAGTGGGCAGAACTGATAACTCATATGCATCTTGCATTGTGAATACATGCGAGCAACATAAGCAATCGCAACTGCTTCCTCCACAACAATCCTTCTTATCAGAGTCGTCATCATGGTCATTGTCAGAAGATATTGTCGTCTCAGTAGGTTCTGAGCCATTATCACAACAGGGGATGCTTATCGCAAAGGCTCCCGAGCTCTTAAGCACCAAAAACAACAATAATATGACTTTAATAATCTTCACTTTTATAAAGATACCACGAAAAGCACATTATCTCAAGTATATTTGTATTTCCTTTAATTACGTTATAGTACATATTATAGTAGTATCCATGAGAATTCTGGTGTTAGCGATGATGATTTGTTTTTGTAGTGCAAGCCTGAAGGGCCAAGACACGCAAGAACTTGAAGTTTATAATATGTATATAAGCTTCCTTAATGAGTGTACTCATGGCTTAGCTATTGCTAAAACTCTACTAGATAATAACAACAAAGAACTTAACAGATATATAGATCTGCCAAGTGCCAACTCTATAGAAATCAATAATGATGATCTCCCGTCTAATTATTTTGACAAACCAGATGATGACTCAGAATTCTACACAATATCCCCTATAGAACTGAGTGTAATCTGCAAGGCCAAATCCTCAGCACTTAATAGCAGTACTGCAAGACAACTTAATGGTCAGGTAGATAATATTGTAAATATCCTTAATCAGATTAACCAAATAAGATTCGATCTGGAATCCTACACAGATGGCCATGATCTTAATGAAAAAGAATCTATATATGGTGTGTATGAGTATCTAGAGAAGGCCGTTAAGCTATTTAACGATTACGCTGATGCGCATAAGAGATTAGCTAATGATATCAATGATAGGAACAAAAGCAATGGAGATCCTCTCCACGCTGTCTGCTATGCTATACACTCTACGACTAAGTCCATATTAAGAAATATGCGTAGAGAAAACCAAACCAATGTGATCAATGACATTTTCAAGCTAAATAATGATCTTAAAAAATTCAATGATCATGTGAGTACTAACAAAGGTGAGTACAGCTCTAAAGATGCTCAATACTATATCAAAACCATAGATGAGAAAACAGCCAAAGTGATTCAACTCGTCAGAGACTACGAGAACCCAGGTTATGTTCCCGTAGAATTAGAGTTATACGGTAAGCACTACTATTATCATAATCAGCTGCTGAGTAAGTACTTCAACTTTACAGGACCAGGGTTCGTGAGAGATATGAATAAGTTGCTGGAGGACTTAGGTAAGACGACAATTCTTCTGGACGAAGAACCTCTCTTATTCAAAGTTATCTACCCTGTAAAAATACAAGAGGCCACAACCCTAAATACTACTAAAACGATAGTAGAAAAACCAAAAGTGGTCATAGAGAATAACTTAGAATTTAGTGAAGTAAAACCAAAAGATATTCCTGATATTACTCTGCCTCCAACGCCGATAGCAACAACGCCACCTGCTCCCAAAGTCACATATGATAACAATCTATTGATCTTAGAGATCTATGATTACAGTATGCTAGATAGAGATTCTGTCTCTGTAGCATTTAACGGAAAGGTCATACTTGACCACTACACATTACGCCTACTGCCAGAGACTATTAATCTCGAACTAAACCCTAATGGACCCAATATCCTGACAGTCACCGCCCATAACGACGGTATGATGGCACCTAACACACCATCTATATCATATAGAAGAAGTGGCCAGAGAAAGAAAGTAAAACTGAAACCAAGTCTTCGTGCTCAAGAGGTTTTTGAGATTGAGATAGAGTAATACTTATCTATTTTGGCATATAAAAATGGCAGCAACTTGCGTTACTGCCATCTATCAAATCTTATTTTATTAATAGTTTTCTTACGACTTCGCTGTCAAGTTAATTGACATCTTGATGTCATCATTGATGAATTTATCTTTGAGATTATCAGAGAAACTCTTAGACATAAACTTGATACCCCATTCTGTTCTGTTGATAGAAAATTCTGGAGTCTTTACAACTACGACATCTCCTTGGATACCAACTTTAGCTTTGATGCCTATTTCTTTAGTCGTGTCCTTTATCGTTAAGTTACCGTATACAAGGTGAGACGCTTCTGGATCATTGACTAATTTTGTGACTTTAGTTACTTCAAATTTTGCAGTTGGATATTTAGCAATATTAAAAAAGTCATCTGCTTCTTCTGGCTTATTCGTTCCCTTAAGATGCGATTCCAGACCTAATTTAGAATCTCCTTCTAAATCTGTACAATTGATCGTCGTCATATCTAATACAAAATTACCTGCTGTGATGTTACCATCTTTGACAGTAAGAGATCCAGAACTTACATCAACTGTACCAGTGTGTGATCCAGTAGGCTTAGAACCTGTCCACATAGCCTTACTAGTGGCACTGTCCACAGTGTAGCTTGTTCCTGTCATAGATTTAGCAGCTTCTTTAGCCTCACCTACTACTGCATCCGTTGCAGCTTTTTCATTCTTACAAGCTATGAATGTCAATACTGTAAATAGTATGACGCATAGATTAGTTGTTAATTTCATTTGTTTTGCTTTTTTATGTAATATTTAATAAGATTATGACTTTTTATTATCGATAAAGTTCATTGTGTCAGCAAGATTTTTAAAAACAGTCACTTTATCACTTAGCTTTTCTGGTAAGGAAATCACCTGAAAACCGGTAGCTAAAAACTGTGTAGGCTCTATAGAGGCAGATATCTCAAGGATATAATCATCTATAGATATAACAGGAAGCTCATTATTAATAATCGTAAATAGGTAATCAGCCTTTACCACCTTACAAGCAGATATCGCATCCTGCATACTTGCATCATAGCCTAGATTTATAACTTTGCACTGCTTAAGCTTAAGTAAGTAATGAAGGTATAAGAGACTTAATTCTTGCGTATCACCTTGTGGAAGGTATATGATATAACTGGGACCAAAATTAGATTCTTCTGGCAGGATATCGATGCATGACTGTATCTTAAGTTTGATAAGCTGTGTGACAAAAGATTCGTGCATATTCTGCAAGTCTCCAGAAAGCCATGCCATACCTAATCTATCCATGAGTGGATATATTAGCTCACTCATAGTCCTCTCGAGACCTAGCTGATCGATATATTGGCTGAGCATCATAGACAGGTTATAACTATCTAACTCCAGTACAAAGACCATTAATATATCTATGGTATCTTTCTCATTAAGATCTACTGCAGAATGTTTATTGAATTCTTCTTTGATCTGAGCAGGTGACATCTTAGCGATCTTGGAGATCTTATAACCTTTATTATAGAGAAAGCAGACATTAAGCATCGTCCTGAGATCCTCATCAGTATAATATCTGATGTTAGTGGATGTCCTCTTAGGAGTGATGATATTATAGCGTTTCTCCCATATCCTTAGGGTATGTGCTTTGACACCAGTTAGGTGTTCCATGTCCTTAATGGAGTAGGTTACCATAGCGATTATCGACTATAGCAAGAATTACAATTCACGCTATAATTCATTTATAATATTGGGGTTATAGAATATCATTAGATTGTAATTATAAGGTATAAAGAACAAAAAGCCAACAACTTTGTATTTGTTAAGACTTTGTGGGGTATTCTACTACTTTGTGATTGTCAGATTAATGTAGATTAGCGTCTCGAAAATAAGCATTTTATGAAAATTGGAATTGTATGTTACCCAACGTTTGGTGGGAGTGGTGTATTAGCAACAGAATTAGGTATAGGTCTGGCTAATAAAGGACACGAAATCCATTTTATAACATATAAAAGACCTGCGAGACTGACTAAGTACTACCAAGGTATCTTCCTACACGAAGTTAATTCTCTAGAGTATCCCTTATTCGAATATCCTCCGTATGACAGCTCTCTTGCAAGTAAAATCGTAGATGTCGTACAACATGAGCAGTTAGACGTATTACACGTACATTATGCTATACCACATGCTACAGTTGCGTATCTTGCTAAGAGTATACTCGAGACTAAAGGCATCAAACTCCCAGTTGTCACTACCTTACATGGCACTGATATTACACTCATAGGATTGGATGAATCAATGGCATCAGTAGTAGAGTTCAGTATCAACAAATCTGATGGTGTCACAGCCGTCAGTCAATCTCTGAAAGCTCAGACAGAGTCTTCTTTTGATATAAAAAAGAATATCAATGTCATCTATAACTTTATAGATCCAGAAAGATTTAAAAGACAGACTAGTAAAGCATTCAAGACAGCGATAGCGCCTAATGGAGAAAAAATAATCATACATACTTCTAACTTCCGAAAGGTAAAACGTGTGGAAGATGTCATTAATAGTTTTTATAAAATAAGACAAGAGATCCCTGCTAAGTTGCTACTTATAGGTGACGGACCTGAGCGTAGAACTATGGAGAAACTATGCAGACGTAATGGCACTTGCAATGATATCAGATTCTTAGGTAAGCAAGAAGTGGTCGAGGAGATCTTATCATTAGGTGATCTCTTTATGTTACCTTCTGCCAAAGAAAGCTTTGGTCTCTCAGCACTTGAAGCCATGGCATGTGAGTTACCCGTAATATCATCAAATATAGGTGGTCTTCCAGAAATTAATGAAGACGGCGTCACAGGTTACTTATGTCCTGTAGGTGATGTCAGTATGATGGTGGAGAGATCTCTTAGGTTATTGCAGGATGAGCAATTGTTAGATCTATTTAGAAAAAATGCTCGTACCAAGGCTTTAGAATTTACCATAGATAATATTCTACCTCAATACGAGCAGCTGTATCTTAAGTGTATCGAAAATGTCAATAAACCAAAGACATTAGAAACCAGGATTTAACTGTCCTTGTTTGCTATAATTTAGTACGGCATTGATTGTATCTGCAGAGGGATAGAAAGATACTTTTGGAAACTTATCATATCCTTTTTTTAACTCTACGTACGTACTTGCAGTCGTACGGTCTTCTTGTATAGCATTCTCTATTTCAAGTTTTTGTAAGATTGTCGTTTCGCCGTATAAATATTTAAGTAAAAATCTGAAGGTGTAATCTTGCTTCATGCAGTTATTTTAGTGATAGATTATATGTTGCAGTGACATGACTGAGAGAATAGAATATTCTCTTATTATCTTCATTAAGGTAAGCTATGCCTGTTGCTTTCGTCTTATTAACTATCTTATTAAAGCAAATATTGTGCTAGTCGACTCTATGCCAATAAAAAGTCTTCCCGAAAATAGGATTACCAACATATCCTCTGATTTTCAAGGTATTAGCATTTTCTAATTCGATACGGCAGGCATATTCTTTACCACTCCTAGGATCTAGTATCTTACCATCTACCCACTTATGATTGTCAAGTATCATATCTCTGAATAACAATAAGTCCTTGAGAGAAGCACCTTTATTATCTCCCTTACACTTCTTACAGTGTGTCACTTGTGAGTTAGGAAATAACTCTATCACTTTGGCATACAGCTTATTGTCTGATTGATAGATTTCTATATGGGACTGTACTTCTTCTTTTTCTATATTCTTCCATATTCCTATAGCCGACTGACTGTAAGAAGAGATACTTAGAAATAATAATAACAACAATACTATAAAGGCTTGGCTCATACTATAGGAACGATATATTGAGGAATTATTTCCTCAAAAGCCGAGATTAGTCTTTCCATAACATTTGAGCTATTGTCATTAGTTATCTCTCGACCATCTATTTTCTTAATAGGTGTGAGTTCTCCCATTGTGCCAGTACAGAAAACTTCATCTGCAGCATAAAGCTCAGTGAGAGAGATATTCTTTTCTATACACGGTATATTATGCTTATGAGCTAATTCTATAATGATACCTCGCGTAATACCTGGTAGGCATGCATCTGCGTGAGGGGTGTATAGCTTATTCTTTTTGACCATAAATATATTAGTCCCATTAAGCTCTGAAGCATATCCATATACATCTAACATAAGCGCTGCATCTACTCCAGCTACATTAGCCTGGATCTTAGCAAGAATGTTATTAATAAGGTTATTATGGTGGATCTTAGAGTCTACAAAATTAGGAGAGTTTCTTCTTATCGTAGATGTGATGATAGATATACCACTTTCATTATCATATACAGGTGCCTTATATTCTGGTACTATAATTAAGCAAGACCCCATCTGATTAAGTCTAGGGTCCATGCCTGATGTTATCTTCTCACCACGTGTAAGTGTCAGTCTTATATGTACCCCATCAGTCATATCATTGGCCTTAAGAGTATCGAATAAGGCTTGTGTTATCGTCTCTCTATCCGGAATATCAGTAAATAGCATAGCCTTACAAGAATCCATAAGTCTATCCAAATGCCTATCTAGCATGAACACACCCCCATTGTATATTCTTAAGCCTTCCCATACCGCGTCACCTCCCTGGACTACACTATCGAATACTGAAACCTTGGCTTCATCACGAGGGTATATCCCATCTTTTACATATATCTTAAGGTCCTTATTCCTTGGGTCAAATTCTTGTAACATCGCTTATGCTTTAATAGAGTGAATGTAAAGTAAATCATAATATTCTTGAGCCTTCTCAAGAAGTGGAGATAATCGATCTGGAAAAGGTCGATCACTGGTTTTTTGCTTAGAGAAACCTATCGACTGATGCACATTCTTATACCAATATCGTGCCCATATCCCATCCTCAGATCTCGGCCCAGCTGCCCAACTTAGCATACTATCCAAGAATGGAAGATCTAATGAAGAACATAGTAAATTTAAGACTTTCTTGGGGTTCTTAAGGACTTCGTTAGAGTCAAGGACAATACACTTCTGCCCTTTTTCAATTAGATATTTATAAATCTGATATTCTAACTCTATTCCTATATCGAGCATAGTTGGATTAGGGATAACTTGTGCAAATGAGGCAATCAACTGACGTGGATTCCTTATCAGAAATACATTCGTCAATTCACTCAAGAAGGACCAATCTACACCATCGAGATGATGCGCCATATTCTTAATGAAAAGATTATCTGTATCGTAAGTTCCGAATATCACATTAGACAATAGTTCATCTAAACTTTGTGATTGCGATGTTAATATCTCTTCTCTTCCAGGGTGATCTATATCAGGATGCATACTAAGATAATAAGCATATAGGGGCTCGTCTACGATGGACATATCTCTCCTATTGCCAAAACTGTACATCAGTGCCGTAGATATATTACGGGGACCTGAGATGAGATGGATACGCTTCATGGTTTTATGGTCATTCATAATCTTCTATACTTAAATGTTCGCTAGGCACCCATAAGTGATTTTTAAAATTCTGGATCTTATGTTCTATGATAGTGAGTCCTTCTTGTTCTAACATTTCCTGCATAATGGTGGGATTAGGAAACTGGTTACGGCCAGATAATTCTCCATTACGATTAACCACACGGTGTGCTGGGATCGACATATGATCGCATTTGTTAAGTGCCCACCCTACCATTCTTGCAGAGCCTAATGCTAAAAAATCAGCAATAGCGCCATAATTGGTCACTTTACCGAAAGGAATAGCTTCAGTAACTCTAAAGACTTTATTGAAGTAAGAATTTTCCATAGACACGACAAGAAAACGATAACTTTGCAAAAAAGAAAATTCTTGCTACAACAAAAAATCATAGCTCAGAATATAATGAACCTCACCGATGCAAGGTACTTTGCTGCATGGGGTGTCGATTATATAAGCTTCAATACCATCGGTGATTCTGAATTCTTCATCAATGATGCCTCTATTAGAGAAATCAAAGACTGGGTAGAAGGACCACAGTGCCTCTTAGAAGCCAATGCTCTAGAGTTCGAAGATGTCGCTGATGGATTTATACTAAGCAATATCTATAGCTCATTACCTATAGTCAAAGAGACCTTCTTCAGAATCTCGTTTGATGATATTGTAAAAGGACTACCTGACGGAAAGTATATCTCTCCTATCAATAAAGAACAGATAGATCAACTGGAAAGTATTGATTATCAGCATCTACATCTATACTTTGATATATCAGAGTTAGAACCCACCGATGTACTACGATTAGGAAATTTTGGTATCGTTGTCCAAGGTGGTGAAGAAGAAAAAGTAGGGCTTAAAAGTTATGAAGAATTAGACGAGCTCTACGAGCTATTATTAGATAACGAAGATTAGATCACTATGCGCAAAAATGTAATATACTCATTAAGTCTTGTCATAATATTCTCGATACTTACAGCATGCAGCGGGACCAAAAAATTAGCCACCCTATCATCGTTTGATACAGAACAAACTTCCCTGATAATGTCTGGTGATACGCTTGCACCTATGCGAGTATTCAAGATCAATAATTATAGCGACTCTATACTCCTAAGAAAAAAATGCTCTGATGTTACTACCAATGACCCTACACTCGATAGATTTGTCAAAAGACTCTATGCAACTGTAAGAGATAGTATGTCAATGGGAGTAGGCATAGCAGCACCCCAAGTCGGCATCCTTAAGAATATCGTATGGGTACAGCGATTTGATAAGACAGATTTTCCATTTGAAGTATACCTCAATCCTATAATATCATCTTATTCTAAGCTCAAGCAAGATTGCCGTGAGGGTTGCCTATCTATACCGGATAGAAGTGACACTACTCGTACAAGATCATATGCTATCATGATAGATTATGACAAGATGGATGGTTCACACCATACAGAGATGATAGAAGACTTTACCGCCGTGATATTCCAGCATGAGATCGATCATCTCAATGGCATATTATATCTAGATCATCTTGAGAAGGAGGTGAAGGCTGCGGGGAGGAAGAATAAAAAATAGGCGAAGAAATATGATAGTTAGGTATGAAAAATGCCCACAGCTCAATTGCTGCAGGCATCGTATTTTATTATAATTTTTGGTAGATCATTTTAAACCTTAAGACTACCCCGCTCTCCTAAGTCTTGTTTCTCTCCTGTAACCATACCCAGTCCTATTTTGAATAGAGTCACGAGTTTATTACTCTTAGTATCCCAATAATGGCATGACCTTGGATCGATTTTTATAGCAGTGATATTAGGATCATTCTTACCATCAAACCATGCATCGTCCATCTTACCATACAGTCTGTCGATATCTGCACCGTCCGTACTAATGCTTGCCTCACCATATACAGTTAAGAATTCCATATCTGATGGTTTAGAATATATTAATTGTGTTGCACCTTCCTCCATTATATGCTTATTATGATCACTATTCTTATTACTCAGAAACCAAATATTACCTTCTGAATCTACTTCCTTTGTACTCATCGGTATGGTGTGAGCGGGTGTAAACTTTAGGTTAGTTTGCATCATAGCAAAATCTATATTATTTACCATTTCCTTTAATTTATCTATTGCCTCCTGATCGATAAGATTATTTATACTCATTTTTTCGTTTTATTATTTGATTATTAATACAAATAGTACCTTATAATCTACATCGATGTTCGAAAATAACTATCTGCAGCAACCTGAAAAAAGAAGTGATGCTACACTCAGAAGTATATTGCTTTAGAGCTGATTTTCAAGTTTGGGCATTAGAATTTTAGCAGTTATACCATGTACAATAATGGATATTATAATACAGCAAGTTGCTATGTACCATACATCATCTATCTGACTGAATCCACTTAATTCGTTATGGGCGAAAGCTAAATAATAAATAGTCCCAATCCCTCTTATACCAAAGAAAGAAATAACGAATTTCTCAACCTTAGGTATGTCGCAAAAAGCAAATGCTATCATACCGACTACAGGTCTCAGAACAAATATAAGCGTCGTTGCTATTGCTATGTGTTGCCAATCTATTCCACCTAATCCATTAGTCGCTATAAGACCACCGAATACAAATAGAAAGATATACAATATGGTCTGCTCTACATGGTCTATAGATTGATAGATTTTATTATGTAGTGGATGATCATTTTTCCACTGTCTCGCAGTTACTGCTGCTACAAATACTGCAAGAAATCCATAGCCATGGGCTACTTCTGTAATACCATAAGTTAATAATGTGGCACCTATTAAGAAGACACCTTCGCTTATCTCAGAAGTCATTTTATCGTCTATGCTATCAATGATTCTAAAAAAGACATTGACGAATAGTTTCCCCATTAGATAACCTATGACAAGACCTGCCACTATCTTATAGAAAAACTCATAACCCAGCCATGATATTAATGTATCAGAAGAAAGCCCATCTCTCTCAGCAATGATCGCGAGATATACAAATGGAAATGCGAGTCCATCATTAAGTCCTGCTTCTAGCGTTAATGCAAATCTCACCTTATGTCCATCACCACTATTAGGAGGCTTGACTTGCACATTACCTGCCAAGACAGGATCAGTAGGACTAAGCACAGAACCCAATAATATAGCCGCTCCAATGCTTAAACCCAAAATGTAGTGACCTAAAAACGCCAGTATAATAATAGTCAGTGGCATAGCGATACCTAAGAGATAAAACCCAATCTGCCATGATGACCAACCTGGCTTACGATCTATCTTTATACCAATCGCAGCTAAACTTATTATAATTATAAACTCAGTAAGGTATTCTAATATCTTACGATCAAAAAGGTTATCCTCTGGCTCAATAAACGGAAGATCTAATGGTAAACTAAAAACCATAATACCTAATGCCACGAATACCATAGGCATGGTAAGCAATCTGTCCTTAAGAACATTAGATAATAGGAAAATTAGAATTCCCAATAAGCCGCCTATGAGTATAATGGTGATGTGATAATCCATGTATTCGGTAATCTGTACTATAATACTGTCTACAAATAGTTTTTGTTGGCACAGCTACCTTATATATTTTAAAAAATAAGTGTCTGATATATAGATACATAATTACTTACACAAAAAAAGCCCAGCCAAAAGCTGAGCTTATTAGTGCCCCAGAAAAGAGTCGAACTTTCACGCCCATAAGGACACATGGCCCTCAACCATGCCTGTCTACCAATTCCAGCACTGGGGCTTTTACGTATTGATGATGCAAATGTCGATATTTGATTCTTATAAGACGAATGATGCAGCAAAAAATTATTACCTCATTATCAGAAAGACTCAAAGCCCCATTACCAGGATGGAAAGCTCAGAAAATCATGTCTCCTGTCTCTTCAGATAGATACTTAAAGCATCCTCATGATGCCAAGCAAGCTGCTGTCATGATATTATTCTCTCCCGATAGTGACGATATGTTACAGATTACATACATCAAAAGAACAAGTCTACATCAAGATGACCCTCACGGTGGACAGATAAGCTTCCCTGGAGGCGGTAGAGAAGACATCGACACAGACTTACAGGATACAGCAGTCAGAGAATGTCACGAAGAGATAGGAATCAAGCCCTCAGACTATAAGGTAATAGGTGCCCTAAGCCCGATATATGTCTATGTCAGTAATTATTACGTACAATCATATGTCGGATATACCTCACAACCTCTCTCCTACACATTACAAGCAAGTGAGGTAGCTCAAGTCATCAATGTGCCATTAAGTAACCTACTCCACGATAATGTCATCAAGAATATGGATTATAAAGTAAGAGGCTCTACTATCAAAAACATGCCCTATTATGATCTCCAGCCTCATGTTCTATGGGGTGCTACAGCTATGATTACATCTGAGTTATTGTACCTAATCAAGGAAATAGCATAGGCTTTATATATTAAACCCGTATTAAGCCATAGAAAATCTATCGCATAACAGACGATTTTTCAGTGGGACATTATATACTGCCGTCGGTATAAAAATAAAATCATAACGCTTAATCGAAAAACCTCTACACTTACTAGTTGACCGATATAAGTCAAGTGATACCGTCTGATATTTGAATTGTATTTGATAATTATTCACAAATCAAAAATTCTATATCATGAAAAATCTAATATGTATCTTAATCATCAGCCTTACTGCAATAGGCTTATCAGCGACTACGACTCCAGAACCTGTAACTAAAAATGTAGTCGCATTCTCAGGACTTAAGCTGCGAGTAGCACCTGGCTTAGATCAGCAAGTTATAAGTATAATCGATTATGGAGAAATAGTAGAACTTATCGAAGAGACTGACATCATGCTCTCAGTAGAATGGTTAACAGGCAACTGGACTAAGGTAAGATACCAAGGTGAAGAAGGTTATATTTTTGATGGTTTTCTTACAGCATTACCTATACCGTATAACGACTTCGAATTATCACAAAATGATCTACAACTGAGCTATCCATTATTAGCGTGGACAGAATATCATTATGCTCAAGTCCAGAAACCAGATACTCTAACAAATAATGACCTAACAACCGTGATACAATATATGGAAGGAGGCAAAACACTAAAAAGAGAAGAAAACTATGCCTACTTCAAATCTACACTAACAATCGAAAATGGAGAAATCTCTGATGCTTACAATCTACTGAAGAGCATGTTACTGACAGAAGCGGAAAGAGAAGAATTCGTCAATAACTCAGTATTTATAGCTGATAATGAGGGAGAAATATATAGAATTAAAGTCAATCTATTAAGTCCCGTGAATATCAAAAAAGAGAAAAATGGAGATGTATCGATAAGTGCAATTTCATTTCATCAAGGTTGCGAATAGTTTTATTATATCTGATTTTCAAAAAGCTCATGGGAATGCTCATGGGCTTTTTGTTGTGCATACTATCAGTCAATAATTAAATCTTAACATTTAATTTACTAACCAAATCATTACTTTGTAGATAAAATACCGACTAAATAAGAAAGATAATGAACAACACCCATTTACCTAAATTCATAATTATCGTATTCGCATGTCTATTTTCGATACATAATTTTGCTTCAGATGCCTCCTTTCACACCATAGATTGTACTGAAGAGAGTGACGATATGTGCACTAATCCTCCTGTAATATCTTGTCCACCATTCGTGTGGCTTAAGCCCACAGAAAGCACTCACCCCTCCAGAACTGGTGAGCCAGTAGTAGCTTCAGGAGGTCCAGACTGTGGTACACCGATTGTTACATACAGAGATAGCGAAGAAGTCATTAATCTGTGTCATGTTATCATTACAAGGACATGGTATGCAATCGACCCTGATAATCCAGCACTATTCGACACATGTCATCAGACAATAAAGCAAGTAGACGAAGAAGCTCCAGTTATAGAGAATGTCCCTGATGATATTACAATATTTGCTAATAGGTCTAACTGTCGTAGTATGGTGACATGGCCTGATCTATTCGTCAATGACAACGTACTACTTGACGAAATCATAATTACTGGAGAACGAAATGGTCAACAATTCTCAGTGATGAATGGTGGTATGTTTGACGAAGGCGTTACAACAGTAACTTATAAAGCCATCGATATATGTACTAATTTTTCTACTATTTCATTTACAGTAACGGTGCTATGTGCTGATTGTCACCTAATATGTCCTCAGGATGTATGCTTACCTGTAGGGAGTGATACATCGCCTCTTGCTATAGGATCAGCTCAAGCATATTCTGGTAATGTAGATTGCGGTACTGCAGAGATTAATTATTCTGACTTAATGGTAGAGACTAATTGTAATGGTGCTATGGTTTTTCTAAGAGTGTGGACAGCTACATTTGCTGAAATGCCAGACATGCAATATTCATGCATGCAAAGAATAGAATTAAAAAATGATTCTGAAATAAATTTATCAGACTGCCCTGCTGACGTCGTAGTAGCAACTAACTATACACCAGCATACTGGGAAGAACCTACCGCCTCTAATGGCGCTAATTCCGTCTACTTGACGAGTACTCATACACCTGGCACACTATTTCCTGTAGGCCTTACCACTGTTACTTACACAGCTGTAGATGATTGTGGTAATGAGGCACAGTGCTCATTTAAGGTATCTGTATTAGATGATGCAACATATGATGATTGTCCTGATGATATCCTACTTAGCTGTGACGGTAGTGGTGGAGTTACACTTGATTTTGACCCACCAGTATATAATGGAGGTTGCAGCTCTTGTGAGGAAGGAAGACAAATTCCAGGTTTCGTATATATAGGATCACTTAATGGCAGCCACTATTACTGTTCTAGTTATAACTATAATTATACTCAAGCTAAGCAAGCTGCTGATAGGCTTGGTGGATATATAGTATCTATTAATTCTGAAGAAGAGAATAACTATATAGCTACACATATCGGCTCACGTACAGCTATGATAGGACTTACAGACATAGCTAAAGAAGGTGATTTCGTATGGGAATCAGGAGAAAACCTCGACTATAACAACTGGTTCTCTAACCAACCTAATGACAAAGATAAGAAACAGGATATCGTAGAAATAGATAGAGCTGGACTCTGGAATGATGTAGACAATGATATATCATTAGAGTTTGTACTTGAGATACCTTGTAAGAATGTCACTCAGATATCGGGACCTACACCTGGAACGTTAGTTACTCCTGGAGTCTATACTATCGTCTACAGGATTGCAGATGGATGTGGACTCGAAGAATATTGCACATTTAATATCTTTGTAGAAGCTGGACTCTGGCTGACTTGCATAGATGACATTACAGTCAAAATACCTTCTAATGAAAACAATGTAGCCGTTGACTTTGATCTACCTTCTGCTATGTCATGCTGTGACTTATGTACAGTCCAAGAGGGCTGTGCTGACGTATCACAGATAGCTGGACCACCATCTGGTTCACTATTTGACATTAACACAACTACTGAAATCACTTACAGAGCCACTGATCCATGTGGCAATCAGCTGGACTGCAACTTCAATGTAATCATAGAACAACGTGCTGGTAGTAGAATAGGCAATGGAAACTACGGAAACAATATAGATAGAGGAGGTAATGCGACTGAGGAGATTCCTACTCAGTACAATATATATCCTAATCCCGTAAGCGAGATCCTAACGATAGAATTGCCAGATTACGAAAATATCAAGCTCATAAGTATCATGACCTTAGACGGCAAATTAGCATCAGCAATCAACTCTGTCAATCCCATCAATAAAGTGTCCATGGAAAATCTTACTCCAGGATTACATCTGATCTTAATCCAATACAAATCGGGAGATGTTAAATACGAGAAGATAATGAAGATATAATAGTATATAACAATTGAAATCAAACTAAGGGCCGTACCTCGAAAGAGTTACGGTCCTTTTCTTATTTATTATCCATCCTATTCTATCTACTTTCTATTAGTGAGTGCATCGATGACAACTGCTTTTTTTCTTACACTTACTGGTACTCTACTTTCATCATTCATTAGTAGATAACCCCCCTCGGTTTTTATATAAGATTTGATATGAAATTTATTGACAGTATGAGATTGGTGTACTCTTAAGAAGTGGGACCCTATAATATCTACGAAATCTTTCATCGTCTTAGTAACTAATACTTTGGATCCATCCACCAGATAGAACGTAGTATAGTTACCCATAGATTCTAACCTTATTATATCATCTCTGCTTACCATTCTGAGTTCTTCTTGCGTATTTAGCGTTATCAGATTATCTGATGGATTAGCAGATTGTATATTCTCATTATAAGTACTTAATACTTTATCTACAGCTTTCTTAAGCAACTCAGGATCTACTGGCTTAAGTAGATAATCAGATGCAGCATACTGAAATGCCTTAATCGCATGATCCTTAGATGCAGTAGTGAATATAACTTTGATATCCTCAGTAGCGACCATCTCTAATAGATCAAATCCATCGCCATCTCCCATATGTATATCTAAGAATATAAGCTGAGGTTGATGCTTCTTTATTTTCTTAGCGGCATCCATAACACCAGTAGCTGTATCTACGATATTAATCTCCGGATGACTATCTTCTATCTCTGCTCTTAGGTTAGCGATAGCATGTGGAAGATCATCTATGATAAGTGTGTCTAATCTCATGATATAGTATTCAGTTATATTCTTTTCTTGGCTATTCTTATACTTACAGATGTTCCAGAAGAAGCATTAGAAGTATTATTCCATTTTCGGTATTCTATATAGTGATCGAGATTTCCCCATCTGTCTATCAGCTTTAATCTACTCTCTGTTATAGAAATGGCTTTAGATTCATACTCTTTTTCTACTTTATTCTTAATCACATCTATACCCACTCCGTTATCACTTACAGTGACGATTATGTATTTTTTATCTTCTTGAAAAATGACCTCTATGACACCTTTATTATCTTCTAATGGCGCTACACCATGTATAATCGAATTCTCGACTATTGGTTGTATAAGCATAGGCGGTATTGTACCTACGATCTCATTATCTTGAATGCGATATACAAAGCTGTTATCTCTCAAAGCCTGCTCCAGAGATAAGTACTTTTCCAAAAATTCGATTTCTTGACCAATATTAATACTCTCTTCTCCAGAATTGTCTAATGCCATTCTCATCAGTTGTGCAAACTGATTGAGACTTCTGCGGGCCTGTTTATTATTATTCATAGCGATCATACCCGCTATACTATTAAGAGCATTAAATAAAAAATGTGGATTTAACTGTGCTTGACCTAATTTCTGTTCAGATTTTAATAGAGATAACTCTTTAGCTATAGATAGTTTTTCGGCATTTAATTTCTTACGTTGGTTACGAGCACTTACTGACGAGATGATACTGAGTAATGTCAGCACTAATAAGCCTCCAAATATATATGGCCATATGGTACTGCTTAATGAAGGCTTTATACTAAAACTAATTGTCTTAGGGAGTGTATAATACTGGCCATCTGATGTTGCTCGTAACTGAAGCTCGTAATTATCTGTTACGAGATCATTCAGATACAGCTCAGGCGAACTATGATTAGTCCATCTATCCTCGTTCCGTAATTTATATTGATATTTTAGCTTGGATAAACCAGGTGAGTATTGGCAATTTAGCTTGACATATATGTCGTTCTCTTTATTTCCAAAATCATATTTAACTTCAGAATCTAAAAGCTGATATCCATTTTTGAATTCTTGAATTGCTATTATCGGTAGTTCATCATTAACATAATTAGTATTTACTTCTATATGCTTTCCCTTATTGATATAGAGTGTTTTCCATTTATCCAGTTTATAATCTTTTACATCTGTAGCTACCCTATTTAATATTTGTTTGTCGAAGTTGTAATTATATAAAACCTCACCGTCAGTCAATAACCATAGGCTTCCTTCATTATTATATATGTTCTTAATCCGTCTCGGGAGAGATACACCTGGGACGTAGTATTTTTTTAATCCAGTATTACTATATATCCATAGACCATTATCAGTAGCAAGCAAGAAGCTATTGTCATCTAATCTTGTACTAGAATTAATAGTGAACTCTGTAGTTAAGATTACATCGGTACCGCTACATACGTGTACTATCCTATCGCTTAGAACGGCAACTGATTCTCCATCAGATGAGTTATAGACATTTATATTGTTTTCGCTCTGTAGTACATTAGTTTTGCATTGATCCCTAATATCAGCATCTACTCTATAATATGTATCCTTAGTAAAGGTATGTAAGATGTTTTTTTCTTCAATAACTGCTTTAATTTCTTCCTTGAAAGTTACGATCTCTTTCAGTTCACCTTCATTGATCGTAAATATCGTATTGTATTTGTATAAGATATGCTGAGCAGATACTCCATCTGTCATAAACATATTCTTATCATTCCACGAAGGCTTAATAAAATGCGACTCCGAGTATTGCCAATAATCTTGATCTATATCACGTATAATAACAGACCCTAACTTATCGACGGATATGCCAATTATGGGCTTATTGTGAGATAGAATAGCCTGAGAAGTGCATAAAACATACATTCCTAAGAAGACACATACAATTGCCGCCCTGTAAAACAAAATATTTGATAATGAGCTATTCAACGAATACTATACTTTGGTTAATAACATTCTTAAACTAAACTTTATTCTTTCTCAATTTTTATGTTAGTAGTAATTGAGTGTCAATATATACATTATATTTTTTTATTATATATAATCGCGTAATTACAAATATTTTATAATAATTTTATGTAATCAGAGCAGTATGTTAAACTCCGTAGTAGAAGATATAAAAAACACTTTCAGAAGTGGCAATATGGTCTCCAGATTGATATTTGTCAATGTGGCGCTATTTATAGCTCTCAATTTATTGAAAGTCTTTGATTTCAATGATTCTATATTCAGTTCCGTATTTAATCAGCTGGTTCTTACATCTGATCTGTATAAGCTCGTATATAAGCCCTGGGTAGTCGTCACGCATATGTTTACACACATAGGATTTATGCATATTCTATGGAATATGTTGCTCCTATATTGGTTTGGTCGTATCGTAGGCGATCTATTAGGTGATAAGCGGATATTGCCGCTCTATATTGTCAGTGGTCTGTTCGGAGCATTAATCTACCTCTTCTGGGATCAGTTCTTACCTGGTGGAAGTAACGGTGCTGCCATAGCATATGGTGCATCAGGAGCTGTGATGGCATTTATATTTACAGCTGCGACCTTGTCACCTGATTACATGATGAGATTACTCTTTCTGGGTGATGTAAGATTAAAGTATATAGCATTAGGTATTTTATTTATGGATCTCCTTGTGTCTGGATCTAGCAATAAAGGTGGATTTATCGTACATCTTGCCGGTGCTGCATTTGGTGTTCTTTATATCACATTGCTTAGGAGAGGCTTTGACCTCACTGCATGGTTCAAGAAGCCAGAGTTATCGTCCAGACCCAAAGTAAGAAAAACAGATAGAAGCACTTTCAAGGTTGTCCACAAACAAAAATCTTCTACAGGTAGAGGTAGACAAGCCCCAACAGATTTTAATAAAGAAGATGAATTAGATAGAATCCTAGATAAGATCAATGCTAAAGGTTTTGACAATCTATCGGATGCAGAAAAAGATTTTCTCAGTAAGGCGAGCAAAGACTAATAGAGGATGTCTTTTATACAGAAACTTATTTATAGTATAAATATCATTGCAGTTATTGCTCTACTGTTAGCGTATCTCTCTCCTTATGTCAATCCTAATATAACGTGGTTCTTCTCCTTTTTCGGATTAGGCTACCCTATGCTCCTCGTTGTCAATATTGCTTTTGTCCTATTTTGGTTAGTGACGAAAGCCAGATACGCTATGCTATCTATTGTGGTTATAGCTATAGGATACAATTGTATATTTAGGACCATAGGATTTAATGCACCTAAGAAAGTCGAAGAAGGATTCTCTGTGATGTCCTATAATATAGGTGGCACATCGCATCACTTCAGTGCAAAAAACAAAAAAGCAAAAATCGCAGAATTCAATTCTCTAATAAGAAAGCAGTCTCCAGATATTGTCTGCTTACAAGAAAGAAAAGAATTCATGATACCCATATTAGATAATATATTCAAAGGGTACAAAACGTATGTAGATCCTGAAAAGAAAACTTGTATCTACAGCAAGCTTCCTATCATCGATCATGGGATTATATCGTTTGATACACCCTACCATTCTGCCTCATGGGTAGATGTCGATTACAAAAATAACAGCTATAGAATCTACGGCGTACACCTGAGTTCTAATAAGGTGCCTAACTTAGTAGATAACCTTAATGAGATTATAGATGAGAGCGTATATGTGCTTGACAAATACAGCATACACGCTGTAAAGAGAGTAGAACAATTAGATATCATCATGAAGCATGCTGAGAGCTCTCCATATCCTGTTCTGATTACTGGCGACTTCAATGATATGCCACAATCATACACCTATAGAAAAATATCACAAGCATATTGTGATGCATTTATAGATCATGGTAATGGCATAGGAAAAACCCAGAAGACTAATCTTCCAGGATTAAGAATAGATTATGCATTTGGAGATAAAGATATTGACATATTAGATCATAAGATCCTGGTCGCTGACCTGTCTGATCATTCACCCATAATAACAACTATACAATAATCCTAAAGTCAATGTAACTTTGCATCAGATTTTACCCTTATAAAAAAATAATAATCACTAATAATGAGCGTCGAGATAAGAGATTTATTAATACATAATAGTCTGACTAAGAAGAAAGAGAAATTTGTTCCTATCGAGAAAGGATACATAGGTATGTACGTATGTGGTCCTACTGTATATAGTGATGTACATTTAGGAAATGTAAGGACTTTCGTAAGTTTTGATGTGATGTATCGTCTTCTATTATACATAGGATATAAGGTAAGATATGTACGTAATATCACAGATGTAGGACACCTTCTCGATGATGGAGAAGACCGTGTATCTAAGAGAGCAAAGCTGGAAAAGCTAGAGCCTATGGAGATCGTCCAGAAATACTCTAACTCCTTCCATGCTATGATGGATACATTCAACACCCATAAGCCGAGCATAGAACCACGAGCGACACAACATATCATAGAGCAGATAGAAATGGTCCAGAAGATAATGGATAATGGCTACGCTTATGAGAAGAATGGGTCTGTATATTTTGATACTATAAAATTCCAAGAGGAGAAAAAATCATACGGTCACCTATCAGGTCGTGTCATAGAAGAACTGATGACAGAAACCCGTGATGACCTCAAGAACCAAAGTGAGAAAAAACATCCATCAGATTTCGCAATATGGATGAAAGCAGCACCAGAGCATATCATGAAATGGAACTCTCCCTGGTCAGTAGGATTTCCTGGGTGGCACCTGGAGTGCTCTGTGATGAGTACCAAATACTTAGGTGATACATTTGATATACATGGTGGTGGCAATGACCTCAAGTTTCCTCATCATGAGAATGAAGTCGCCCAGAATGTAGGTGCTTGTAATTGCGACCCAGCTAACTACTGGCTACACACTAACATGCTTCTGATGAATGGTAAGAAGATGTCTAAGAGTGATGGCAACACCATCTCGCCAGAAGAACTATTCTCTGGTGACAGCCCGCATGTATCCAAAGGGTATACTCCTATGGCAGTAAAGTTCTTCATGCTACAGTCACATTATAGCTCTACTAATGATCTGACCGATGCAGGACTATCAGCATCAGAAAAAGGGTATAAAAAACTAATGGCGGCACTATCTACGCTCAAAGGTCTTGAGACAAATGGGAGTTCTTCCGAATTAGATGAAAATATCAATGCACTACTGGAAGAATTTCTTGTACATATGTGTGATGACTTTAATACACCAAGAGCTATAGCCAGCTTATTTGATTTGTCGAAAACAATTAATAGCTTAAAAGAAGGACATTTTGATATCAATCAAGTCTCAAAAGAAGCATTAGATAATCTCAAAATAACATTCCCACGTTATATCACAGAGATACTCGGCTTGTCTAACGATATGGAAGGTGGCAACAATGAT
>CALLAG010000222.1 GCA_938002705.1 uncultured Saprospiraceae bacterium
ACTACAACTGCTTAAGCTGCCTAATCCTCCAGACGCCATCATCTAAGGTCATAACAATATCGTAACTGTGTGTCAGCGTTACAGTATCTTGTCCGTATTCGGTATATATAATATTCTGCTGACGGCTACCTATATCGCTGAATGATACCACTTGCTTGTCATATGATATAAGGTGTAGTTTCAGGTTGTGAGTTAGTTTCTGAGTATTGATAGTATCATTGCCTATATGCATATAGGTGTCTGTGATCTTTTCTCTCAGTGGATCACTGAAGTGTTCTATTAGTCCAAGATCTTTCTGATGATATATGCTTAAGTCTCTGATGTGCCATGCTCTTGCATAGGCTTTGCTGATGTCCGATCTTATATATTTGTTAATCTCTCCTTTGATATAATCGTCATCTTCTAACCACTCTACTGTAGAGTCCGGAGCATCGAAGATGACTTCAGATAGGTAGTATATATTGTCTTCAGCACCAGTATTAAAGTAAGCTAATAATCTACTCAGTGAGTACAGAAAAAAAGTACTTATCACTAAGAAGATGACGGCATAGATGACTCTAAATATTATTTTTCTTCTATCCATTTTTTAAAATTTCCCTATTTGCTCTATTCCGGCGGTTTTTATAAGAAAGTTATCGACTTCTTTATACTCTATTAATTTGAGTTGGAATCTGGCAAAACCTTTAAATGATTCTTCTTGGTATGTTTTTCCACCTACCATTAAGCTCACTTCTGTTCCTTCTGATATAAGTTGTCCGAGTTGACTTATGAGTGGACCTACGACTATTGTAGAGTCGGTGACGGTGTATGGGATAGACGTGATGTCTGGTTTGAACCTAAGCGTGATTCTGTTGCTTCTTATACCGTCAGCAGATTCTGCATAGACAGTATAAGTCTTAGGGTGTTTAGGATTTTTGATACGTACTCTTGCTACGCCGTCTATGACTAAGCTATTGTAGATTGATTTCTTGCCCGTATTGTCTATAAGAACATATCGTATATAGGTCCCCTCACTGATTTGATTCTGATGGCTATCGACTAATTCATTTGTTTTTATATCGACGAAATTTTTATTATTAGCATATGGGTAGAAGTCGTCGTTGCTTATTACAATCTCGGCAGGCCATAACGGAACGAACTCTATCCGCTGCTCTAATGATGAGTTCTTAAGATCTGTAATGCCCACAAAATGCGAAGAGGCTTTAGTATCAGATAATATGATGTCATAACTTACCTGGTCTTTTATCTGGACGATAGACATACTGGTTTTATTAGCTTTGGATAATGATTCGTAATAGACAGGCGTACCTTCTTGTACTACATTGCCATACTTGTCTTCTGGTAAGCTTACGATCATAGATGCATCCTGACCATCTGCATATATGGATCGTGGTCCTGTCAGCACATATAGATCTTTGGACGTCTGTGGGATAATATTAAAGCTGTCTGTGAGTACCTGTGTGTCTTCATAGTATATCCCCAATTTATAATTTCCAGAATGTGTAGTGAATGTTTCTGGTAGTACTAAGAAATGGTCTCGAGTATTAGGAAGGTCTCTGCTATAAGTCTGTGGGCCGTTTTCTATAATTAGTTTTGAGCTTATGACGTCTGGTCCCTCTTGTGTGATGTTGATGGATACGATGTCTCCTGCTATATAGTTTTCTTTATCTAATGATACCGTATATTCTGGAAGCATTATATCTTTCCGAACCTTAGGAGTGGGATCGTGGATGCTCTTATTGTGACATGCGCCTAACAATAGAGCAGTGAGGATGCTTATGGTTATTCTAATCCACATTAGATACGAATCCATTTAGTTGTAGAATTATTGTTGTATCCCTATCCGAATAGTCATAGATTAATTTATCTGCATTCCTGTAGTAGAACCTTCGTCTCGAATTACCATTGATCAGTAAGTTGCTATCAGTTCCTTTTTCTATAAGTTGGATATTATCTATATCTATTAGTTCTTTGGAGAAGTTCTTTTCTCGTTGAGCTCGTATGCCTCTATCTACATACATATGGTCCACCCATATGATATTATCATCGAGGCATTGACCTACTAAGATTTGCGGAATTGTAATTTCTTTATTGCCATAGTTGACGACGGCACCTTGTACTTTACTGTTGTCGTAAGAGATGTCTTTTAGTCCATAGAATTTATATAATTTCTCATCTGTCACAGAAGTATTGACGAATATGGCGAAGCTACTTATAGAGTCTATGATGCTCTCTGTTTTGAGTTCGTATATGTTTTCTGAAAAGTCTATTTTGAATAAGCTGGACTCTTTAGGAAGTAGATTATGTTTGACGACTTCACTGCTATTCATAGATAGAATTTCTTCATCACGATGATTATATAAGATGGCTTTTACATTGACATAAGATGGATCTGCGTCTACATTGATGATCTCTCCTACGACATAGGGTAGGCTATCCTTGACTATGAGATTAGCTTGCTTGATATATATATCTGGTCTGTCAAGTATGTCTTCTTTCAGGGTGCTTCCACTTATGGCTTGACGTTTTCCTTGATTGAGAAAGTCGATGTCAGGTATGCTTATAAGCTGATCTGCTGTGACATCCATTTCAAAATTTTCTTTACGGATATACCATTTGTCACCTAATCTTTCAAGTGTTAGATTATGGATGGTCTCATATTTCTGTACTGCGGTAAACCATGACGCTATGACTTTGGCCTCAGAGATATTCTCTGATATGGCTCTTACTGTATCTATAGTGATGCTGTCTAACTTAGCATAAGATGCTAAGAGCCCATCCTCTAATGATAACTCTAGCATGAACTGATCCATAGATATTCTACTATCAGCTTCGAGTAGGTCGTAGGCTTCATCATAGTTTTTGTAGTCTATATGATGGAAGTATTCTTTGATTAGTTTTTCTGGTGTGGCATTGACCTGTTTGTCTTTCTGTAGCAGATATATCACACTTATTGTAAGACCTACCATAGCTATCATCCAGATTAGATAGAACCAATATGACCATCTATTAGAATGGTAATTGATGACGACGGGATCTTCATCTATTTTTGATCTTCGTAGGAAGTAATTGAGTAGGAATGCAATACATAGTGATGACAGTGGCAGAACTCCCCACAGGAATTTTTGGATTTGAGGGATGTCTTTCCGCGGTAAGATGGTGGGGAGATTAGCGATATCTTTACGTTCCCATACATCTATATTATTAGCAAGGGGTTTCAGCTTAGTCCATCCATAGAACGAGAGGACAGTCTCATAGTATTTGTCATTATTGAATATATACTTCAGATTATACCGTTCTGGTACGGAAAGAAATTGGCGTAAAGCCCCTAAGCCTTCCTCCCCTAAGTACTTAGAGTTTTCTATACGTTCTACGGCACGGCTGGTGAGTTCTGGCAGTCTCCT
>CALLAG010000223.1 GCA_938002705.1 uncultured Saprospiraceae bacterium
TCTAAATGTGAGTTATCACATAATACTACAGCCATCTACAAGAGAATAATATATCCGCAATTAGAAGCACACCTAAGCAAGAGACAAGTCACTGTACTGACAGGTATGAGGCGTGTGGGTAAGAGTACAGCGCTTAAGCACCTATTATCAAAGGTCAAACACAAAAACAAAATCTATATAGATCTCGAGAAGATAGAATGGCGTAACCTCTTCTCCCAAGACAGCTATGATAATATCCAGTCTGCCTTAGAGGTAGAGGGTATCACATTCTCAAAGCCATGCGTGATAGGCTTGGACGAAATACAATTGGTGCCTCAGATTACAAGTGTCATTAAGTATTTCTATGATACTTACAATATCAAATTTATCGCAACAGGCTCCAGTTCTTTTTACATCAAAAATAGGTTCTCAGAAAGCCTTGCCGGTCGGAAGAAAATATTCGAAGTATACCCTTTAAATTTTGATGAATACCTTCACTTCGTATACGGTAAGAAGATCAATCTGGAGAAATACAGAAAGAAAAACATCAACAAAGCGGTATACAATAAATACTCCAACGATTATAATCAATACATCGCTTATGGAGGATTTCCAGAAGTCGTCTTAGCCGAAACTGACGAGGATAGAAATGATTATCTTTCTGATATTATCAATTCTTATATTTCATTAGATATCATCTTACTTTCTGACTTTGAGGCATCACAGGATTTGTACAAGTTACTGCAACTGCTATCATCCAGAATAGGTAGCAAATTAGACGTCACCAAGATCAGTTCCCGCATAGGCATACCCAGAAGAAAAACTACCGAATATTTACAATTATTAGAACATACTTACTTTCTGCAGACCATACCACCGTACACGAAGAGTAAGGATGTTGAGATATCTAAAGCTCGGAAGATATACTTTGCAGATACCGGCCTCATTAGAGCATTCAATAAGAACTGCCCTACTGGCCATCTATTTGAGAATAAAGTATTCAATCAACTACAGCACTATAATCTACCCATCCAGTACTACCAGAAAAAGACGGGGCAAGAGATTGATTTTATCATAGATCAGGAGGCAGCCTACGAAGTCAAAGAAACGCCTATCGCTTCCGATGACAACACATTAGCAAGAAGGGCTAAGGCACTTGGGATAGATAAGTATAAGCTTATAGGCAGGCATCAGTCGCCGAGTTATAGTAATTTTATTTGGGGTGGGAATGTGTAAAATTTCGACTATTTATTGATCAAATCTTTTTCCGTCCTGATTTCTATCTTGACTTCGACTTATAAGCTCATTTCAGACTCTGCTCGACTGTATACTGTCAACAAATTTCTTTAACTCCTCAGCCCTTTGTGTACCGATACATATTTTCTTACCATTCTTAAGTTCTAATGCTAAGCCCATTTGTCCATCTACATTATACACTGTTCCATACTTTGTCCACATTCTAATTCCAAATCCGCCAACAAATCCATAGTTAAGCACTTCAGCAGTAGCGATCTCATCCCACTTAATTCGTTTCTTTCTGAATGGGAAAAACTGAATAACAATGTCATCCTTATCAATCTTAGTCCTCAGACTTAGCATCCAGAATAGTAATACACTGCCCCAAGCACTAAATAAAACAAAAATCAATTCGCCCTTAGGTAAAGGATGATCTCCAAAATTTTCGCTGAGTAGAAAAATAGTGAGAAGCATGGGTAGTCCTATGATGATACCCCATAACCACAATTGTCTGAATCTCTGTTCTTCTACATAAACCTTAGTCATACATGCAATATAAGATGATTCAATAATTAAAATAAAACAATAGCTCTGATACGATAACGAAAAAAAACATAAAGTGAGCAAAATCGGTCAACACAGAGGAAAAAAGCTTGGAAAATTTGACAAGCAAACTAATAATCGTTAGTTTTATACTAATAATCATTAGTTAAACATATGTCTACAGATTTCTATAAAGTCACCGTCTCAGATCTCGAAAGAAATACTGATGATTGTACCATCGTCACACTCAATATTCCTGACGAGATCAAGGATAAATTCCAATTTATCCAGGGGCAATACCTTACATTTAAGGAAGACATTAATGGCGAAGATATCAGAAGATCATACTCTCTATGCTCAAGCCCACAAGATAATAAGTGGAGAGTAGGAGTAAAAAAAGTACCCGACGGAAGATTCTCAGGTTTTGTCAATGATAGACTCCAAGTAGGCGATACGCTGAGCGTAATGCCACCTACTGGCAACTTCTATGTAACCGTAGATCCTGACCAGAAGAGAAATTATGTCGCATTCGCAGCAGGCAGTGGGATCACTCCTATGTTATCAATAATAAAGACACATCTATCCCAAGAACCTCATTCTACCTTCAAGCTATTCTATATCAATCAGAAGGTCAGCACCATCATTCTCAAAGAAGAATTAGAGGCGCTGAAGAACACCTATATTGATAGATTTGAGATTTTTCATTTCTTGACTAAGCAGAAAAGAGGCATTACATTATTTGATGGTCGACTTAACGAAGAGAAGCTTGATGTGATCTTCAAGACACTATGCGATATCGATAATACAGACCACTATTTCTCTTGCGGGCCAGAAGCCATGATATTTCTGGTTAAAGACTTCCTCACTGCTAAAGGCGTATCTGAAGATAAGATACACTTCGAGCTATTCGGTACTTCCTCAGACAAAGCAGACTCCAAAAAACAAGAACTACAGACTCAGCTGAAAGGCAAACAGTGTCGCCTTACCATCACAGAAGGAGGTAAGACGATGGACTTCACCCTGGAGCAAGGATCTGATAATATATTAGATGCTGCGCTGAACAATGATGCAGATTTACCATTTGCTTGTAAGGGAGGTGTATGTGCCACTTGCAAAGCCAAATTAATATCAGGCGATGTAGATATGCTCCTAAGCTACGGTCTCGAGCAAGATGAAATCGATAAAGGATACATCCTCACATGCCAAGCTATCCCTACATCAGAAGATGTAGTTGTAGATTTTGATGTATAAATTTTATAAATTAGATAACAAATAAATTCTATCATATGTCACCAGAAATAAATTTAGAAACCGCATTCCAGGCTCGTATCGACGATGACCAAAAAATCGAACCTAAAGACTGGATGCCTGAGAAATATCGTAAGACACATATCCGTCAGATATCACAACATGCCCACTCAGAGATAGTAGGTATGCTGCCTGAAGGTAACTGGATTACAAGAGCACCTTCGCTCAAAAGAAAATTAGGATTACTCGCCAAAGTGCAAGATGAGGCAGGACATGGACTCTACCTCTATTCTGCAGCTGAGACATTAGGCATAAGCAGAGATGAGATGTTCGACCAGCTACATACTGGTAAGGCTAAGTACTCATCTATATTTAACTATCCTACTCTATCATGGGCTGACATAGGAGCCATAGGATGGTTAGTAGATGGTGCCGCCATCATCAATCAAGTGATGCTCACAAGAACATCATTCGGTCCATACGCGAGAGCTATGGTAAGGATATGTAAGGAAGAGTCTTTCCACCAGAGACAAGGCTACGACATCATGCTTACGCTATGCCAAGGTACGCCAGAACAAAAAGCAATGGCACAAGATGCTCTCAACAGATTCTGGTGGCCATCATTGATGATGTTCGGACCAAGAGACGAGGACTCTCCTAACACAGAACAGTCTGTCAAGTGGAAAATAAAAAGAAAAACTAACGATGAACTCAGACAACAGTTTATAGATATAACAGTACCACAAGCTGAGTACTTAGGTATCACAATTCCAGATCCAGATCTTAAGTGGAACGAAGAGAGAGGCTCATACGATTTCGGAGCTATAGACTGGGAAGAATTCTGGACTGTCGTCAAAGGCAATGGACCTTGTAACAAAGAAAGAATCGCGGCTCGTGTCAATGCATGGGAAGGTGGTGCTTGGGTTAGGGATGCAGCAGTGGCGTATGCGGAGAAGGAAGGTCTTAAGGTTTCGAGGAACCAAGGAGTTAAGGCAAAAAAGTCGGCATAGAAACCGGTATATTGGTACGCGGTATTACGGTGTTTCGGTAAGCGTTAAAAGCCAATAATAAATTGGAGAAATTATGGGGAATTTTAGAAAATTAAATGTTTGGATTAAATCGAAGGACTTAGCCGTAGAAATATTTAAAATATCACGAAAGAACGAAATTCTAAGTAAAGACTTTAGACTCAGAGATCAGATGACAAGCAGTGCTGTTTCTATATCAAGCAACATAGCTGAAGGTGACGAATTAGATACACAAAAACAAAGCGTAAGATTCTTTTATTACTCAAAGGGATCATGTGCAGAACTTATGACACAAATAATCATCTGTAAAGAATTAGATATTATAGAAAAAAGCGTTGCTGATAGTCTAATTGATAAATGCGAACATATATCCGCAATGC
>CALLAG010000224.1 GCA_938002705.1 uncultured Saprospiraceae bacterium
ACTACACGCTTTACTGCACCAGTAGTAAGATCTTCAGATCCCATCATCCAGAAGTTATACTCTTTTATGAGCTGAGGCAGATAGTGTACAACTATCGAGGGCTCCATCTTCTGAGCTAACATCTGCACCATCAGTGAGTAGAATGGCGGCTGAGATCTTGATAGAAAATACGTTCGATTACCATTAGGTATATGTCCTATCTGATCTATGAGGAAAGAAAAATTATCGATCATATTCTTAATCAATCCCCACTTACCATGCTCTCGTAATCCTAACATTGTAAAGTAACTATCCCAATAGTAGATCTCATTAAATCGTCCTCCTGGTACAACATATGGATACGGTAATGGAATGAGAGAACTCCCTACTACTGGTACATCCTTACTGCGGGTTAATTCTGCCCATAGCAATTCTATATGCTCATCACAAGAGCGACCAGCATCACTTACATACGAGGTCTTTATGTTCTTTTTACTTTTAAAATGGCTTTTGAAAAACTTCTTTAGATCAAAGCCTTTGCGACTTTTTTCTTCCTTGTAGGCTCTTAATATCTCCTCTGGCGATATGCGTGGTATGGCATCTGATATTTTCTTACCATCTTTCCATAAGGCACTTACGTGCAAATCATGATAAAGATCACCATAGATTGCGTCTGGGGTTCTATACTGCTCTATCATCTATTTGTCTATTAGTTAATCTAAAAAGAAAGAAGAGGCAAGCAAGAAGAGCTAGCACTGGAAATACGACATAAGAGAATGCATTCTCAGCACCTACATTCATAAACAGATAACCGATCAATCTCGACCCTATGGTGCCACCTAAAGCAGAGAATACTATAATTAGCCCCGCCATAGGACTATGCAGATGCTTAGGTAGAGCACTTAATATTACAGAATTAATCAAAGGGTATATCGGTGCCAAAAACAATCCAACTAACGGAAAGGCATAGCCATAGAATGGAATGTCTAACAATGACTCCACACCTGTAATTTTGCTACTGACCGCCTCGGGCAATACGAATAACAAGATGAGTAATATGCATGCTACACAGAACAGCAATATATAGAACCACGATATCTTCCTAACTAACTGCCCTACTAATAAGCGGCCTACAGCCGAGGAAATGAATAAAATGCTTGTCATGATGATGGCTAAATTCTCAGAGATATCCAAGACTCTATTATTAAATGATGGTAACCAAGTCATTATACCCTGTTCTATCATTACGAATAAGAAAGCACTTATTAAAAATATAACGACAAGCAACTGAGTCATAAGGCCTATCATCTCCGCGAAATCTGCCGTAATACTCCGCTTAGGAATCTCTGTACTTTCATCAAATTCTGATGTAAGTAGAAATATAAACGAAGCCGCTGACAATCCTGACAAAAGTAGATAAACATTGACCCAAGCGTCAGGGTCACCCTCTGTATTAAAAAATGGGAATAAGAAATAAGCAAAAGTAATCCCCACCATGAAGAAGCCTTCTATAGAACTCATAAGACTATTGTGCTCATTCTGATTGTGAGTCACTATACCTATGGTAGAATATACTGACACCTTTATTAATGCAAAGGAAATCCCTACACACAAAAACAACAACTTAGCTGCCAAAAACGAATTACCAAAATACATTCCGATACTCGCAAGAGTAACAATAGCTAATCCTGCCAGCATTGACTTCTTATAGCCTATCCTGGGCAGAAAAGATGCTACCAGAAATGACACAACGGCTATCGGCATATCTTTGAATAATTCTAATACACTGGCTTGCACCTCATCGACACCATATATTTTCTGAGCCTTAAGTATAACTATACCCACACTATTAAGCAGAATCGCGAACACAAAATAATTAAGAAATAAGGATGCTTTTATTCTAAAATTGGGGCTTTTCAAATTTCCATAATTTTTATATTCAGTAATGAGATTATCTTAATAGTGCCAATTCTTCAGCAGTGTCTTTCGACATCAGATATTTTAAATCATAAAACTATGAGCAACTCATAGGCTAAACATGAACTATCTCCAATGTTGAACAATATATTCAAAAAGCACGAAAAATATCTCGATCTCCTTTATCAAAAAACAAACTACGGAATAGGATACTTCATAAACCATAAATTATAGTCTGTGAGTAACACCTACAACTAAATCCAAACAATAAACTGAAACATGCTCACTAAGCAAACATAAAAATGGCAATACGCCCACAATTCATATAGACCACCCGATTCTTTAGATTATACAAAAATAGATTGCCAAATTTTATTCTGATTTTCATAAAAATTAAAAGGTTCTTTGTAAGTTAGTCCACGTTAATTAAATCTTTAATAAGTCCTTAAGGAAATATTAAGAATTTTATTAATTTTACTTTTTTGAATTAGTGTCGTATTGACACTAAAAAGATCAAATCAACATTACTTTACTTAATTTTTAAACCACATGAAAAAACTATCAAAGTTTTGCTTTTTAGCAGTATTTGTGTGCTTATGCAGTTTTGCGACTAATGCGCAGAGAATGATAAGCGGCACGATATACGACTCTTCCAACAATGATGCTCTGATCGGAGCCAATGTACTTGTCCAAGGGACAACCATTGGAACTATCACAGACATTGATGGATCATTCTCAGTGAGTGTCCCTTCTGGGAGCGACAAATTAGTCATCTCATTTACGGGGTACGAAGATCAAGTTGTGATGCTTGGGGAAGCATCAGACTACACTATTAATCTCTCTCAAGGAAAGCTTCTTGACGAAATAGTAGTCGTAGGTTATGGTACCCAATCAGAAAAAGAGATCACATCAGCCGTAGTTAAGGTAGATGCTAAAGATTTCAACCAAGGTGCTATCTCAGACCCAGCACAACTACTGCAAGGTAAGGTTGCTGGACTACAAGTCTACAACAAAGGTGGTGACCCTAATGCTAACAGTACTATCAGACTGAGAGGTATCTCTACTGTAGGTGCTAACGTAGAGCCATTAGTAGTTATAGATGGTATCATCGGAGCATCATTAGATAACGTAGATCCTAATGATATCGAAAGTATCAACGTCCTTAAGGATGGATCAGCAGCGGCAATCTACGGAAGTAGAGGCTCAAGTGGAGTTATTATGGTTACAACTAAGCAAGGAAACGCTAACAAGCCATTCCAGTTAAGTTATAACGGTCAAGTAGCTACTTCTTCTGCTGTTAATGGTGTGCCTATCATGACTGCCTCAGAATTTATAGCTGCAGGAGGAACTGACTTAGGTAGTGACACTGACTGGATAGACGAAGTTACAAGACCTGGATTTACACAGATACATGGTATATCTGCATCAGGTGGCGTAGATAAGTCATCATTTAGAGTATCTGCTAACTTTAGAAATGTAGATGGTATCCTTAAGAACTCTGGCTTTGATCAGTTTAACACAAGAGTTAACTTATCTACGAGTGCTTTAGACGACAGACTAACAATAGACTTCAACTCATCATTCACTAATAGAGATCAGCAAAATGGATTTGTGGAAGCATTAAGATATGCAACACTATACAATCCTACAGCACCCGTATTCGGAGCTGATTCTCCATTCCCTTTTAACTCTGACCAGTTCGGTGGATATTTTGAGACATTAGGTTTATTCGATAGTTTCAATCCTGTATCACTTATCGAGCAGAATACTAATAATGGTACAAGAAGAGAGTTTAACTATGGTGCAACTGTAGGATATAACTTTACTGATAACTTAAAAGGAAACTTAAGGGTAGCACAACAGAAAACTGATTTTTCTAATGTTATCTATTACCCTACTACATCATTGTTTAATGGTAATGCTACAAGTCCTATCAGAAAAGGTCAAGCTGAATTCTATAATCAAGATATCTCTTTCAACTTATATGAAGGTTTCTTGACTTATTTAACAAACTTCGGATCATCTGATTTAACATTAACAGGTGGATATTCTTACCAAGAAGATACCTTTAATGATAACTTCTTCAGCTTAGGTGATTTCCCTGATAACTCAAGTGATTTCAGTAATATCATAGAATCATCTCAAGATTTATTATCTGCAGGTTTCATAGGAGCTAACAGTAATGCTTCTCCTACTAACAAGATAATTGCATTTTTTGGTAGAGCTAACTTAACTGTTAACAATGCAATATTCTTAAATGCTTCATTAAGAAGAGAAGGTTCTTCTAAGTTAGGTTCTGACCAGAAGTGGGGATTATTCCCATCATTAGGAGTAGGTGTTGACATGAATGAATACCTCGGTCTTAATAACGTAGACTTATTCAAAGTAAGATTAGGATACGGTGTTACAGGTGCACTTCCTGGCCCTAGTGGATTGTCAAGGCCTATCAGACAGATAGTTAACGATGGTGTGACAGGAGCTGTGTCGTCTGAGCTTGTAAGAGCGGGTAACGATAGTCTTAAGTGGGAGCAGAAAGCAGAGATTAACTTCGGTATAGAATTTACATCAGGAAGATTCTCTTCTACTTTAGATTTATATACAAGAAACATTAGTGATTTCATATTAGAAAGAACTGTAGATGCTGCAATATTCGGTATTGATAGAAGATTCGAAAATGCTGGAGAATTAAGCACACAAGGAGTGGAGCTTGCTCTTAATTATGATGTAGTTAAAAACAGTGATTTTAATTATACTACGGGAGTAATACTTTCTACTTATAAAACTAAACTTAATGAATATGTACTAGATGCTGAAACGAGAGGTAACTTAGGTGCTCCAGGGCAGAATGGTACTAATATGATAAGAGTACAAGTAGGAGACGAGATTGGTAACATATGGGGACCAGTTTTTGAAAGTGTAGATTCAGAAGGAAATCCAGTATTTGCTGATGTTAATGGTGACGGCGTAATTGTTACTGATCAAGCATTAGCATTAGATCCTACTGTAGATTTCGCCGTATTAGGTAATGGTATTCCTGATCTTGAATTTGGTTGGACTAACCAACTCAGCTTCGGCGGATGGAATGTAAATGCATTCTTCAGAGGTGCATTTGGTCATAGTTTAGTTAATACTTTCAGAGCATTCTATGAGCCACAATTATCTACACAATCTTCATATAACTTTGTCAATACTGACTTGGCAGAAGAAGGCTTAACAACAGCAAGATTTAGTTCTCTATACGTTGAGAAAGCAGATTTTTTAAGATTAGACAACCTTACTGTGTCTAGAAACGTTAATTTCTCAGGAGATACATTCAAGTCAGCTACATTCTCTTTGATTCTTCAGAATCCTATTACAATTACAGGATACACTGGTACAGATCCAGAGCCTTCTTTAGTTGATTCTGGAGCTGCTGATAATGGTGGTAGAGGATTTACTAATGTTGCTGATGTATTAGCTCCAGGTATAGAAAGAAGAAACAGCTATTTTGCGTCAAGATCGATCACGTTTGGTCTTAACCTTAACTTTTAAATAATTAATCATGGATAAATTTTCGAAAATATTATTCGCATTTGTCATCCTAACTGTTCCATTCTCTTGTACTGATCTTGAGGAGGATTTAAGAGGTGATATAACAGAGGAGATCAATATTCCTGGTATAGACGTCGGAGGCCCCGATGGAGGATCAGGTCCTCTTACAGCTGCATACGCAGAACTAAGAAATGCAGGTACAGCCAACCACGGAGGCTACTACTCTACACAAGAACTCTCATCTGATGAGATGGTAATATGTGCTAAAGGTGGTGACTGGTTTGATGGTGGTATATTAATACAGATGCACCAGCACACTTATGGTCCTACACACGATTTTGTCAATGGTACATGGGTACAGACATATAATGCCATAGGTACTGTCAACGAAGCAGTAGCTAATTCTGCATTAGATGCTAACCAAGTATCTCAAGCAAGAGCTCTTAGAGCTTACTTCTACTGGAGGCTAATGGATCTATATGGTAATGTAAAAATTATCACTGAAGCTAATGCTGATGCGCCTCAGTCTTCAAGAGCTGAAGTATTCAACTTCATAGAAACTGAATTACTTGCAGCATTAGGTGTGTCTGAAATTACAGCTGGTGTAGACTTATCTAACAGCCCATTATCAGCTGATCCTAATCCTTATGCTATCAACCAATACGCGGCATTAGGATTATTAGCTAAGTTATACCTCAACGCTGAAGTATATGCAGGTACTCCCATGTATGACAAAGCTGCTATTGCATCATCTATAATCATAGATAGTGGTGTATACTCACTTTGTGGTGACGGTTGTATGGTATCTAACCAAGGTAAGAGACCAGGTGTAGATACAGATCCTGAAAATTTAGAAGGTTATGCAGCAGTATTCGCTCCTAACAATGATGGAAACCCTGAGCACATATTCGTTGTTAACTATGACGAAGTAAGTGGTGGTGGAATGAACTTCTCTCAGATGAATCTTCACTACTCAAGTCAGTTTGCTTGGAACCTTCAGAGTCAACCATGGAATGGTTATGCTACACTCGAGGAATTCTATAATTCTTATGAGGATGGTGATGCAAGAAAGACAGCTAGCTTTATTGTAGGTCCACAATTAGATTTCGGTGGTTCTGCGATATTAGATTTTGCATCTGATGACGGAGAGTTAGTATTGAACTATACACCATTTATAAATGAATTACAGCCTAACTCTCTAAGAGAAGCAGGAGCAAGACCAGGTAAGTTTAGCTTTAAGCAATTAGGTAGAGATAACATGAGTAACGATTACCCTATCGTAAGATTAGGAGATGTATACCTCATGAGAGGAGAAGCGATGGCAAGAATGAGT
>CALLAG010000225.1 GCA_938002705.1 uncultured Saprospiraceae bacterium
CGTAAATTTATAATCAACTAATCCACCATTATAGATGAGGTCTAACTTACTTAACGACAATAGAGCAGCTCTATGGATAGGTATAAGTCTGATACTGACTATATGATCTTTCGGACACTGAAACTCGTATGCTAATCGATGTCCACCATGTTGTACTATGGCCGCTTCTCTTTCATTATAAACATCTCCAGTGTTGTAGAATACTTTAGCAAATTCTAACTCAGATAGTGCTTTCTTATTGATGACTCCGAGATCCCCCTTAGGATCTTCACTTAATAACTTTCTAAGATCAGATGTCGGATTCTCTTCGACTTCAAAACAATACTTAATCTGGTTATATAATCTATAGAGATAATTATCAGGGTTAGGAACGTCCGAATCTTGAGCCAGATTATTTTGAAATCCTACATTGATATTAGACGCATTTATGAGATCAGCGGCAGGTACCCATCCAAAAGTTTCAGTGAGTTTCTTAAGAATGAGTTTGGGATTAGATAAGACTTCGCCATAGTCAAGAATAACAAAAGAATCTTCTATCAAAAGGCTTAAGGCAGATACCCAATATTTTTGGATAAGTACTTTTGATTTTTCTTCAGAAAAGTTATTGCGGCGAGCAAGAGATGATACAATCTCGGAAGGATGCCTGATTACAAATACATGGCATATTCTATAGGATAAACTATTAAATACATCAATCCAAAATTGCAGTAATAGAGATAATTGAGGATCTTTTAGGTATACATCTGAAGCACTCCCGTATTGGTCTTGTATGGCTTTTTTTGCCTTAGCTATATGAGAGCTGTTCCAATTAAGAGAAACTGCATTCACATCAGACCAATGTGTATTATTATAATCTAATATCTCTTTATTAATATAATTTATTATCGTATTCTCATAGAAGCCTCCAGGGTTATCATAGGCAGCGTTCATAAGTGACTTACCGCCATTTATACCTAAAGTATCAAGATGACCTGCGATAGCAGAAGTCCCAGATCTATGCATACCTGATATGAGAAAAACATTCTTGATGATATTCTTATTTGCGATTCAGATTAGCCATTAATGCAGTGACTCTTGGACTATCTTGGATTGACTGCACTCGTAATAGTAGCTCTTGAGCTTTTGCCACACCAAGATCATTATCTATAAGAAACTGACTGTAAGACAGTAGTCCTATACAATTATAGGGTGACAGCTGCAGTAATTGATCATAATGCTTGATTGCATTATCCTTATCATTTATAGAAGCATAGAGTTCTGCCAGTTCTAAATCTAATGGCCTATCAAAACCATAACTTGTAAGGAAAGTACTGCTATAACACTCCTTGAGTGATGAGATTTTTGATGCAGTATTAATATCGTCCTGATGATTAAGAACTGTATGGATATTATGCCAACTGACGGCACTGTATGTGAACCAGATAATAGATAATAAAGTCAATGGTAATGTAACGAAGTAGTTAACCGAATTACGTGTAGAAAACAGCTTACGTGACAATATCCCCATACTTATAAATGCTAGCACTTCTACACCACTAAAATTATACTCGTACAGATTAACGCCTCCATAATAGTTAGAAACACATAGGTAACTTATCACAGCGGCAAACGAGGCTTTCTCTATATAATCTAACTCTCCTACCCTCTGCAACCCACGATATAACGTCATCACAAAAGGACTTAAAAATAGCACCAAACCTATAAGACCCAATTCTCCAGCTATCTTAAGAAATATATTATGGCTATGTAAGCGAGTATAATCGTCGGACTGACTGTAGTAAGAAATCCCACTAAGATCTTGGCTATAGACTTCTGTTATCCAATTGCCTCTACCAACTCCCAGAAGTGGATTATCTCGAAATAAATCTATAGACAAATGAGCTAAGTCTAATCTTGAAAAAGCATCTGGCTTGTAGATATCAGCAAAATACTTAGCCATCAATTCATCGTAACTAAAAAAACCATTTATAATAACGATACCAAAAACAGCCATAGAAAAAAGAACAAATAATAACTTACGCTGATTACTCCAGAAGTAATAGAGCATGATCATTAAGAGACTTAGAATGAC
Organism: uncultured Saprospiraceae bacterium; assembly: GCA_938002705.1. Lineage (GTDB taxonomy): Bacteria > Bacteroidota > Bacteroidia > Chitinophagales > Saprospiraceae > RFSX01. The sequence goes on from CALLAG010000225.1 coordinate 2,072, forward strand.
AATTTTTACATTAGCCAAAAAGAGGATATTCAAAATGAGTATGGCGCTCAATATTTTGACGAATCTATAAAATTGATTTTTGGATTGCTTGAATAACAAGAAAGGAAATAAGGTCACCAAATAGCAAGTTGTTACATTACTATTTCTATTAAGAAATGTATTCCATGATGCGTCAAAGAAGGAAGTATCAAAGTGCACCGCCAAAAGATGTTGTATAAAAATAACCAAAAACAACACAGACATCAATAGAGGAAAAAAACGTCGTATCAAAGGATACTTAATAAGATCTCTAAATATGATACTGATCAAAAAAAGACCTAAAAAGCAAAATCCCTTATACCACACGAGAGCAGGATTAGTAGCCCAGAAGTAAGATGTAAAGGCCAATAAAACGAAGCCTACCCAGAATAAGTCAATAAACTTCAGGTCTAACAACAGCTTACGCTTAGTCAACGCAGCCCCTAATGCTAATAATAAAGGGAAAGCTGCAAATACTATAAACTGGATGTTATTATATGGCAATAACATCAACATCGACGCTATTGCAGTGCCTAACAGGGGAAGCAACAAATATTTACTGAAATTGCTTTCGAACATTCTAATGGGGCTTATTATACTTTTTGAGGTATCTCTGGAGTATCTAACGATTCAAATATAGAATTCTTACTCTTAAAGTCAGGTACAATCTGCTTCATTAAGTACACGATATGCTTTTTGTTATCGACATTATCTAATTCGGTAAGCAAATCTGAAATC
>CALLAG010000226.1 GCA_938002705.1 uncultured Saprospiraceae bacterium
AGGCAAAGCCAACGCCGAGCATGGCTAATGTATCGAAAGGAAGGTCTCCCGACCTCTCCTGGTATAACCATTCAAGATAAAATCTTGATATCACAACGACGTAGGCGAAGCCAACGCCGAGCATGGTGTAAAGTAGAACAACGAAAGGAAGGTCTCCCGACCTCTCCTGGTATTATTATCATTTGGATTTAAAAACCTCCTCTATAAGTGCCTTAGTAAACGGTAGAGTAGGCGGCGCTGTGAATACTTTCAGATCATCAAAGAAAGTGGCTTCTTCGTCCAGAAATTTAAATATCAATTGTGGGCTTAGTTTCTTGAATAGATGACCGAATACCTTTTCTCCAGATGTCTTATTCGTTAGTATAGCATTGAGGAATATACTGTCGTAGAACTTGTATCTGTTCTTGAGGGGTTTGTATTGTTTGAGTTTGTTGTCGGTGATGTGAGTGACTATTCTGTCAGTTTCTTTTTGGATGTACTTATAGGCATATCCTGATGAGCCTTTGACAGAGCCACCATTGGTCCCTATATTGATTATCCGTGATGAGGGATTGGGATTGAAATTAAAGTCTGTCATCGGGATAGCATTCAGCTCTTCCTCTATGATTTCATATTTTTTGCATCCTATATACTCTCTGATATAGTCCCTAAGATAAGGATCATAGAATGAGGACTCAGGTATAGTATTAGAAAATATGGCGATCTCTACCAGTGCAGTATGTGCATCTTTAGGTAGGACATAGAAGAATCTTGTCTCGCCATCTTGTTCTACTCTGAAGTCCATGAAGGTCGCCAAGTTAGGATCGAATGTCGGTTCTTCTGTTTTGATGATCCATCCTTTGAAGTGTTGCCACACAAAATTGGATTTAGAAAAATCAATCTTATCCGTGAAGCTTTTGAATAGAGTAGGGGCGGTATAAGAAATGCCATTGCAAGTCAATGTCGTCTCATCTGCGGTCTCTGAAATCTCAGTGATATCACCGAATACAAAATCAGTAAGTGGCGCCTCATTAAGAAAGCCCAATGTATGCTCATAGAAGTCTATCCCTCGTATCATCTTATAGCTATATGGCGCTATGTCGTATGTCTTCTCGAACTGATGATTGGCGAATAAGATCTGAGACCATTCCTTATAGAGGATACTGTCAAAAATATGTGGCTTATGACTCCAGAAGCTCCATGTCCTATCATTCTTGTCTTTCTTGTCCTTATCTACCAGCAATATAGACTTATCCTTGAGAGCACTGATCTGTCTGATCTTATAAGCTAAGCTGAGCCCTGATAGGCCTGCTCCGGCTATGATATAATCATATTTTTTAGATGTTGCGATAATAGAAGCTTTGATTACTTTTGGTAAAAATATTCTGAGGTTTGGCAAAGAAAATCACAAAGTATAAAGAAATAGAATCTTTCTTGTTCAATCAGCTGCCTATGTTTCAGCGGGTCGGCCCTAAAGCCTTTAAAAAAGATCTTAAAAACATAGAATACCTTAGTAAATACCTCGACCATCCTGATCGATCCTATAAGTCTATCCATATCGCAGGGACTAATGGCAAGGGCTCTACCAGCTTCTTCATAGCGACGGCACTGCACGAGATGGGTTATAAGGTCGGACTCTATACCTCACCCCACTACAAAGACTATCGAGAACGTATCAAGGTCGACGGTAAGATGATCTCTAAGACTTACGTCAAAAAATTCGTCAATCAACTGATCGATGACAATGTGCTAGATGGGAAGTATAAGCCATCGTTCTTTGAGATTACAGTAGGTATGGCATTCGCTTACTTCAGAGAGATGGATGTAGACTATGCTGTGATAGAGACAGGCTTAGGAGGCCGACTCGACTCTACTAATATCATAACGCCAGAATTATCAGTCATCACGAATATAGGATTAGACCATACGCAGTTCTTAGGTGATACACTGCCACTGATAGCAGGAGAGAAAGCAGGCATTATCAAAAAAGGTGTACCAGTAATAATAGGACGCCGACAGAAAGAAACACATAAGGTATTCTCCAAAGTTGCAAAAGCCAATAAGACCAAATTACAATATGCAGAAACGATGGATTCTGTATTATCTGTAAAAGGGCTGAAAGCATCCTTCCCAAAGTATCAACTGGAAAACTTACAGACAGCTCATGCGAGCCTCATGACGCTATTCTCCAAAGTCACAAAAACGAGCTTAGCAAAAGCTTGGAGTCAGGGGCTCCGAGACTGGGGATATATGGGCAGATACATGAGAGTGTCTTCTGAGCCAACTATTATCTATGATAGTGCCCATAACATAGACGGCATCACTACACTCTTCTCAGAACTGGAAAAAGAAAAGTACAGTCAACTTCACGTTGTACTTGCAATGGTAGGTGACAAAGACCAATCTAAAGTCCTTAAGTTATTTCCATCGGATGCGACTTACTATTTCTCTCAGGCGTCTATCCCGAGAGCGATGCCTCGAGAAGAACTTAAGAGTAAAGCCAAAGACCAAGGTCTGGAAGGAAAATCCTATAGTAGTGTCAGAAGAGCATTCTCCTCAGCAAAAAGATATGCAGCCGAGGATGACTTGATTCTTGTAGCAGGGAGTATCTTTACAGTATCAGAAGTGATTGAATAATTATCTTCATAAAATTATTAGTCGAATTGATTCAGAGCCCTGTCTCGAATGATAATAAGACAGCAGTGAAGGATCTTCGGGTTTTGTTCCCCCGTATCATAATGCGATAGATGATAGATTCATTTTGTTATCAGATATCTCACCAGCTTGATGTAAGAAAGTCTATATTAATGTATCTGGTAGAAATCTAATAACAATAATTCTATTGGTAGGGCTTCTGGTATCCCTTATCTTAGCTATAGCCAGTACGAAGCCCTCTAATCGTGGATTCGAAAAAATACTTAAGAATCAAA
>CALLAG010000227.1 GCA_938002705.1 uncultured Saprospiraceae bacterium
TACATATATGATACTTAGCGATATAGAAATTAAGAAATGCATCGAGCGTAAGGAAATCGTCATAGAACCTTATGATCCTGCATGCTTAGGTACTAACTCATACGATGTACATATAGGTAAGTATCTAGCTGTATATAAAGATGAAATCTTAGATGCTAAGAAGCATAATAAGATAGAAGAGATCATCATACCAGAGGAGGGATATGTCATACAGCCTGGGACACTCTACCTCGGTGTCACAGAGGAATATACAGAGACACATACGACAGTACCATTCTTAGAAGGTAAGTCTAGCGTAGGAAGATTAGGGATAGATATACACGCTACTGCTGGTAAGGGAGATGTAGGATTCTGTAATACGTGGACACTAGAGATCAGTTGTGTACATCCCGTAAGAATCTATGCCGGTATGCCCGTAGGGCAACTTATCTACTTTAAGGTATCTGGCGAAATAGAAAATTATTACAATAAGAAAAAGAATGCTAAGTACAACGAACGTGGTATCAGGCCCGTGGAGAGTATGATGTGGAAGAACAGTTTCTAATACTGTCTTAAGCTCTTTGGTTCAGAGCTTCATTCTTTAACTTGAGAAGTTGCTTCTCCATATTAATTATCGCCTTATCGAATGCGATAATATGATCGTCAGATCTAGATTGCGTGTGTACAATCGATCCTGCATGGGAGATGATATCAATCTCAGATTTGTAAGCTTGAGAGGATTTAGTGCATTTTTTGATAAGCACTTTTATCGAACTGATAAAGCTATGGTTAAAGCTTTCCTTAATACGAGATATAATAGATTGCTCTAACTGAGTATCTCTTTCGGCGTCTATGAAATCAACATTTAACTGCATATTTTAATATTCTACTCTTATAACAGTTGAGTAGGATATTAGATTGTTTTACTCACGACATTTTTACAAAAAGATCATTTTTATATTTAAAATACATTGATAATCAGATGGTTATGGAATATTGGAGTGACTCAGTTGTTATTTATCTTTATAATATTTACACACATATTCAGACGGCTATTAGTCGTCTGTCATTTTTGCTTTCTCATGCCCTCATGTCATAGTAGTCGCTCATCCCAGAAGTAATCTTCGATGGCTTCTATTTTTACATTTGTTGAGAATAATTTGTGTTTAGTATTTATCACATAATTGTTTTCCATAGGAATCACAGCGGAAGGAATTCTAAGTAGGAGTTTCTGATTATTGCTATACCATTCAGATCCTATACGCTGTAATATTTTGTAGGAATTGACACTTCGCCATTGTAGCGGTAGTTGTTCGGTTTTGATATCTAGGATTTGTGATTTTGGAATATCAATGTCTATGACAAGAACTTTGTATTTGATCTTAGGCTTAATGGATGACCTATGTACGATTAACTCTAAGGAAGCAAGTGATCTGGACTCTGCAGTGTATATGACTAATTCGCTATCCATATTCCATCGATTGGCTGCTCCAGAGGCGGTGAGTTTTTTAGAGTACTTCTCAGTAGTAATTCTGTAGACTAACATTATCTAAATATTGTCACCGAACTCTATACCAGTCAGTCTATTATCTATGAATCTAATACCAGTTACAGTTTTTAGATAAGTGATTGGTTTTTCGCCATCTAAAAAAAAATTCTCAGAATCTAACCACCTGTTAAAAGCGTCGGCATCTCCAAAGACTTCTATGCCATGCTTAAATAATGAAATCAGTAAGACAATATGCTCCTGTAGATTTTCTTTTAGAATGGCATTTGGCTTTTTGTAGCTTCTAAAAGTTTTGACATTGATATTAAGCCATTCAGACAGCAGCTCATCTTTAGTATTAGCGATTTCTTTGACAAATTGAACATACTCCCAATTGACCTTGTCAGATTTTAATAATTGTAGTACTTCCGTATCTGATATTCGATCAGGTATTGATTGTAGTTGTGTACTTACCATATAAAAGATTTGATCTCAATATAGGTATAATTACTCTTCATGGCAAGTACAATTGGACTTTAAGTACAATAAGCCAATATCTCCCTTTTTATAAATTTAGATAGAGCAAAAGAAAATAATTTATGACTAAGGTTTATGTCGTATCATATCTAGCCAAAGTTGTGTTACTTCAGGCGAATTTAGATTTACTGAACAGTGCATTTAGATTACACGATTTTTTTCTTGAACACAGTGGTTAAATCGGCCTTAGTCATTTTAGGTAAATCAGTTATTTATAGCGTTAAAAACAATGGCCTTGCCTGCCTGCCGCAGGCTGGTCTGACGACCGAAGGGAGGAGTTGGCGCTTGTTTAGCTATCAATAGCTTATTTGCCGTGAAGAAATGAGTAAAGCCTTGACTTTTTTGTCTCGTTTTTGTGTCAAGACAAAAATGAGAGCCCTCCGGCGAGGAAAATGCAAAAAACAACAAAAGTCAATTGGTTATTAATCTCAAATTCTTAAGTATGGAAAGTGAACTCTCGAGTAGTAACGACGATAACGTACAATGTCAAATATAACTTTCATTTATAGAGTAATCTTAGTAATAAAACTAAGTAATA
>CALLAG010000228.1 GCA_938002705.1 uncultured Saprospiraceae bacterium
TGGGCCCTGGCTGATGCTATGCGATATTTGTCTTTATATTTTTTCATTATCTTTTTTGAGACGCTGTGGAGACGCTCGTAGAGATCTTGCGCCTCAACAACGTCTTAATCATACTAATCTCAGAAATCAAAATTCATACAGCTTCTCACTAACAATCATGAAAATCTTCAAATCATAAAAATCATGGCTTAGATCATTGAGCCTGAACTTCTATCAGATTCTTACTTCTTACGATTAAGCCCCATGGCCTTAAGCATCCATCTGGGTAGCGGTTTTTCAGGATTTCTGTTTTTTAGATTGAGATACCAGCCTATCTTTTTGAGGATAGGGACTCTGTGGGTCTCGACGAACTCTATGAGTGTACCATCTGGGTCTTCTATGTAAGCGAACTGGCCACCAGCATCACCCATATCAAAATCTCCACTATCTACTGTGAAGGGTGTCCCGTAATCATTGCATTGATCTCTCAATGCATCCATTCCGTTAATATCAAAACAGAGGTGTATGTATCCGAGGTCTCCCCACATACGATTATGGAATATAAGCTGAGGTGTTCTATCGAGACATTGTATAAGTTCTATCTCTGAGCGTCCTAATAGTGGGCTGAATGCCCCTTGCCTATCCTTCTTATGACTTAGGATGACTGATCGGTACTCTCCTACATCCTCGGACAAGAAAGCGGGTAAGCTGATCGTCTTATCTCTCAGAACTTCATCATATCCTAATATATCTCTATAGAAATGCATCGACTTCTCCATATCTGTCACTCCAATAGTGACACCGTATACACCACCACAATGAAACTTATTTTTTTGGAACCAATCAGTCGATTCTACGAGTTTGATGTGATTACCGTCAAGGTCTTTTGTATAGAAGCACTTTCGATTTTCTATATAAGTTTCTATAGGAGAACAGACATTAGATTGCGAGAGTATCTTATGAGAACGTTCTATGTCGACAGACTTATAGATCGCCATATTGATACCCAGGTCACCTATCTGTAAGGGTGATGTAGGAGGCTGCCCCACTCTACTCGTATATTGCCATATCTCAGCACCAGCGCCTCCCATCATATTAAGCGCCAGGATGGCATGGCGTGATCGCGGCTCTCCTCCCGTGTATGGCAACATCAGCGCAGCTTCTGCGGCTTCATCGAAGATCGGTACATCCATACCAAGGTTCTTCCTATACCAATCCCATGTCTCATACACAGCATTGTTACCGATGCCGATCTGTTGTATTCCGGATATAATGGGCTGATTATGACTCACTATACTACAGCTTGAGTTTCGTACTGCTTACTATTTAATTTTGCCAGCATTCCTTGGAATGCTTTGATTGTATCATCTATATCTTGCTGCGTATGTGTTGCTGTCGGTATCAGTCTTAGTAAGATCATTCCTTTAGGAATTACTGGATAGACGACTATAGAACAGAATATACCATAATTTTCGCGGAGGTCATAGACCATGTTTTTCGCTTCCTCTACACTTCCTTTCATATAGACGGGGGTAACGCAAGAGTTAGTCACACCTATGTCAAACCCCGATTCCTTGAGACCTTTCTGTAAGGCTCTCACATTACGCCATAAGTTATCTTTAAGCTCTGGCATTGTACGCAACATTTTCAATCTTACAAGGTTACCTGCTACCAGTGGACTCATCAGTGACTTAGCGAATATCTGAGACCTCATATTATACTTAAGGTATTCTACTACGTTCTTATTGCCTGCAAGAAAAGCACCTACGGCTCCCATAGACTTAGCAAATGTTGCAAAGTAAACATCTATATCTTGCTGCACACCCTGCTCTTCTCCCGCTCCCATTCCTGTCTTACCTAATGTACCAAAGCCGTGTGCATCATCCACCATAAATCTGAAGTTATACTTAGATTTGAGTGCTACTATTTCTTTGAGCTTTCCTTGATCTCCTCTCATACCGAATACCCCTTCCGATATGACCAAGATGCCACCTCCTTGGTCATTGGCTACTTTAGTAGCGGCTATGAGTTGCTTCTCAAGGCTTTCCATATCATTATGCTGGAATACGAATCTATGTCCACTGTGCATTCTCACTCCATCGACGATGCACGCATGGCAGCCCCTGTCATAGACCACGACATCACGTCTGGATAATAGACAATCGATAGCAGACATGATACCCATATATCCGAAATTAACTAATACAGCCGCTTCCATCTGCTCAAATTCTGCAAGCTCTTTCTCAAGCTCGTAGTGAAGGCTCGTATCCCCTGACATCATACGCGATCCCATAGGGTATGCTAAGCCATATTTTTCTGTAGCTTCTGTATCCGCTTTTCTTACATCAGGATGATTAGCTAAGCCTAAGTAGTTATTGACTGACCACATGATGACCTCCTTGCCATTAAACTGCATACGATTACTGAGTTCTCCTGACAACTTTGGGAATATAAAGTACCCTTCTGCATCTGAGTGTTGTCCTAAAGGACCTCGATTCTCCGCAATTCTATCGAATATATCCATTTCTTTTTCTTTATTATTAAGCTACCAAAGTAAGGGAATTGCATGTATTATTAGAGAGAAGCTGAGATATTATAATAATGGTACACACAGAATCAGGAAGTAATACTGACGGGTGTATGTAATGATCATCGTTTATAATGAAGTTATAAGCGTACATTCACTATGATACTATAATCAAATCGAACAATTAGTCCCGCAACAAGTATCATTATTGGGTCTTTTTTACACTTATCCATATATTATCAAATCAAAGAACCAAGACACTATCATGTCGTTAGTTTTAGTGTTAGAATCAAAAAATGAAAAATGAAAATCATAGCTTTTGGAGCAAGTACAAGTAAGACATCTATTAATAAATATTTCGCTACACATGCTGCCAGTCAGTTTGACGGCCACGACATCACAGTGCTTGATCTCAATGATTATGATCTCCCTGTATACTC
>CALLAG010000229.1 GCA_938002705.1 uncultured Saprospiraceae bacterium
GCCTAATACGGCAGCTACGATTAATGTTATAGCTCAGGATGGATACACTGAGAATATTTATACTATAAATTATATAGGTGTAAGTGCAACAGAACAAGAGAACTTAGAGCAGTTAGTTAAGATATATCCAAATCCAGCTCTGCAAGAATTGACGATCATATTAGAGGATGATAACAAAGGTATGGTCACAATACACACAACAGACGGTCGACTACTAATGCAGAAAGATGATGTCCAAGGTGAGACGAAAATAGATATCTCTACAATCATAAGTGGACTCTATAGCTTGTCAGTTACATTGGACAATGGAAAGACAATAAACAGCTTATTAAAAATAAAATAATAATGAAAGGAAAAGTAGCAGCTATCACAGGTGGTAGAGGGACATTAGGTAGTGCTTTTGCCAAAGGTCTTGCAGAGAATGGCGTCACTGTGTTTTCGTTAGATCGGAATATAGAAGCATCAAAAGAATTTGCAGAAGATCATAAAAAAAATGGATACGATATCCATTCAGTGAAGTGTGATGTCTTAGATGAATCATCAGTAGATGAGGCTCTTAGTCAGGTTTTAGATAAAGCCGGCAAAGTAGATATACTTATAAATGCTGCAGGAGGTAATATGTCTGGTGCAACTGTGATGCCTGATCAGACAATTTTTGATATATCGATAGATCAATTCAGAAACGTCAATGACCTCAATCTTATGGGGACCGTTATTCCGACTATCGCATTTTCTAAGCCGATGGTAAAGCAAGGAACTGGATGTATCATTAACATATCTTCGATGGCATCATTTCAGCCATTGACACGTGTTGTGGGGTACTCAGCATCTAAAGCTGCCATTAACAATTTTACACAATGGATGTCTGTGGAGTTAGCCACTAAGTATGGTAGCGGCATCAGGGTTAATGCTATAGCGCCAGGATTTTTCGTAGCAAAACAGAATAGAGCATTATTGCTCAATGAAGACGGAAGTCTCACAGATAGAGGAAAGACAATTATAAGTCAGACACCTATGAAAAAATTTGGTGAACCAGAAGATCTCATAAGTACACTGCTCTGGTTATGTGATGATAGCTCGTCATTCGTCACAGGCATAGTGGTGCCAGTAGATGGCGGTTATAGTGCCTTCAGTGGTGTATAGAAATTGTGATTATAAATAGATAGAATATAACTGATAGAAAATATAAATAATAAGGTAATTCTACCGATTAGATATGGTGGATAAATATATTATTATCAAATAAGTCAATATGAAAAGGTTAGAGCAAACGTGGAGATGGTATGGCCCTAATGATGGTGTCAGCCTTGCAGATATAAAACAAGCCGGTGCTACAGGAATAGTGACTGCCCTGCATCATATACCTAACGGTGAAGTATGGACGATAGAAGAAATCAACAAACGCAAATCAGAAATAGAAGCAGCTGGACTAAGCTGGTCGGTAGTAGAGAGCGTACCTATACATGAGGACATTAAGCGAGCTTCTGGAGAATATCAGAAGTATATAGAGAACTATAAGCAATGCATACGCAACTTAGCTCATTGTGACATACGTATTGTTACTTATAACTTTATGCCTGTCTTAGATTGGTCCAGGACTGAGCTTGCACATCCTATGCCAGATGGGTCTACAGGTCTGTATTTTGAGAAAGCTGCATTTGCAGCATTCGACTTATACATACTCGGAAGACCAGATGCAGCTAATGACTATACCGAATCAGAATTGCAAAAAGCAAAAGATCGATATGCTCAGATGTCATCGGATGATATCCAAAAACTAACAAATAATATAATAGCTGGACTACCAGGAGGTACAACAGAAGGTGTGCTTACTCTCGATAAGTTCCAATCGATACTCGATACATATGATAATATCGATGCCGATACATTAAGACATAATCTGGTCTACTTCTTAGAGCAAGTTACACCAGTTGCGGTAGAGGAGAATGTTAAGCTCGCTATACATCCGGATGATCCACCTTTCCCATTATTAGGCCTGCCTAGAGTCTTAAGTACAGAATCAGATGTAGACTATATTTTCAGCAAGGTACAATCACTCAATAATGGTCTTTGCTTTTGTACAGGTTCATTTGGCGTAAGACCAGATAACAATCTACCAGAGATGGTCCAAAAATTTGGAGATAGAATAAACTTCATACATCTACGTGCTACTAAGCGTGATAGCGAAGGTAACTTCTACGAGGCAGATCACTTAGCTGGCGATGTGGATATGTATGCCGTCATGAAGAATCTATTGGTAGCAGCTGATAAGCAAAATGTGTCCATCCCTATGAGGCCCGATCATGGCCACCAGATGTTAGATGATATGAACAAAAAAACAAATCCTGGATATTCAGCTATAGGAAGACTAAGAGGACTGGCAGAGCTCCGTGGGTTAGAAGAAGGTATTATAAGATCTGGCAAATAGAATGAAAAATATAATGGATAATAAAACATTTATAAATTCTAATTTTCTCTTACAGAATAATGTAGCAGAAAGATTATATCATGATTATGCAGCGGCGCTACCGATCATAGATTACCATAATCATCTGTCACCTCAAGAAATAGCTGAAGACATTAACTTCACCAGTATCACAGATGTATGGCTCAGGGGCGATCATTACAAGTGGAGAGCTATGAGGGCTAATGGTATAAATGAAAAATATATTACTGGATCTGCTACTGACAAAGAGAAGTTTGAAAAATGGGCTATGACTGTGCCTTATACAATGCGTAATCCACTCTACCATTGGACACACTTAGAGTTACAGCGATACTTTGATATATCAGATCTGCTTAACTCTGAGACTGCTGAGAATATCTATGAGCTGACGACTGATAAGTTGCAAAAATCAGAATATAGTGTCAAAGGCCTCTTGCACAAAATGAATGTCGAGATTGTCTGTACGACTGATCATCCTACAGATGACCTTGCCTACCATAAGCAAGAAAGAATGTCTGATAGCGATCTGAATATGTTGCCAACTTTTAGACCTGATAAGTTTTTGGTAATAGATAATCCTGAGTTTTTAGAATACTTACAAAAGTTGGAAGTACTTACCGGCAGTAAGATATCCACCTTTGATAATTTATTATCAGGATTAGTAGAACGTATCGAGTACTTCCATGCATTAGGATGCCAACTATCAGATCATGGATTGTCGCAATTATTTTCTGTCAATTATAGAAACTATAATCTCGATAATATCCTTCAAAAGAGAATTAGTAATAAGAAAGTAGAACAAGAAGAAGTTGCTGCTTTTCAGATGGCGCTATTACATGAACTTGCTATGGTCTACTATAAGAAGAACTGGACGATGCAGTTGCATCTAGGAGCCATACGTAATAATAATAGCCGCTTACTTCTCGAGATAGGAGCTGATGTGGGAGCTGATAGTATAGGAGATTATGAGCAAGCTGAGGGACTCGCCGCTTTTCTTAATAGATTAGATAGTGAGTCTTCACTAACTAAGACAATAATATATAATCTTAATCCACGCGATAATGAAGTCTTTGCGACTATGATAGGTAACTATAACGATGGCAGTATGCCAGGAAAAATTCAGTGGGGATCTGCGTGGTGGTTCTTAGACCAAAAAGACGGTATGGAAAAACAAATCAATACACTAAGTAACATGGGGCTCATATCAAGATTCATTGGGATGCTTACTGATAGTCGTAGTTTTCTTTCGTTTCCAAGGCATGAGTACTTTAGAAGGATATTATGTAACCTAATTGGTACAGACGTAATCAATGGCGAATTGCCTAATGACGTGCCTTGGTTAGGCAGTATGGTAAGTGATATATGTTATAATAATGCAAAAAATTATTTTGACTTCTAAAGGTGAGGATGTGGCATCTTGATTAATTATAAAAAAGCCTCATTGTAAATAACAAATGAAAAAATATACAACATACTTTATATTATATCTACTTCTGATATGCACGTCGTGTAAGCAGTTAGGCGATCATAAGACTGCATACCTTGCACATACCTTGCCTGAGTCACATCCAGTGCATCAAGGCATGGAAGTATTTGCCAAGGAGGTATCAAGATTGTCAAAGGGACAATTAGTAGTAAAGATATTCCCTGATGGACAGCTCGGTACTGAACGTGAAGTCTTAGAGCTGCTACAGATAGGTAGTATAGCTATGACGAAGGTCAGCGCTGCGACTATGGCTAATTTTGCTCCAGAATATAAAGTATTAGGAGTGCCATATCTCTTTCGTGATAAGAAGCATCTCTTTGATGTACTCGAAGGTGATGTAGGAGCGGATCTTTTAGAAGCTGGTTCTGATTACTTACTGAGGGGGCTCTGCTTCTATGATGCAGGTAGCAGAAGCTTCTATACTAAAGATAAACCGATACTCACTCCTGATGATCTTCAAGGCCTTAAGATACGAGTAATGAATCATCAGATGTCTGTAGATATGGTCAATGAGATGGGTGGGTCAGCGACACCTATGGCTTACGGAGAACTGTATACGGCTCTACAGCAGGGCGTCGTAGATGGTGCTGAGAATAATCCACCTTCATTCGTCACTTCTGGACATTATGAGGTCTGTAAGTACTATACTTTAGATGAGCACAGCTCTATTCCAGATGTTCTTGTGATAGGTACTAAATACTGGCAGACGCTTAGTGCAGAGGAGAAAAATTGGATGAAGGAAGCAGCAAGTATTTCATCTCAAACTCAAAAAGAATACTGGAGGATTAATGTAGAAGAATGCATGGAAAAATTAAAAGCAGCAAACGTAAATATCTATAAGCCTGATAAGAAGTTATTTGCAGATAAGTCAAAAAATGTATTGCAAGAATTTCGTAAAGATCCTGTAATGAAAAGTTTAGTAGATGATATTATGGCGAATTAGAAAAAGTCAAAAAAAATGAAAACAAGAATATTTATAAAGTATAGAA
>CALLAG010000230.1 GCA_938002705.1 uncultured Saprospiraceae bacterium
AAATTGTCCTGTCGCTTTTATTGATACATTATTAGTAATAGATTTAGCCACATCAATAGATGCACCGAAACCTGAACAATACTGTTCGTAACCGGTCAGGGAGATATTTTCATTCGGTATAATATTATCCATACTTACAGACGAAAAATTACTGTTCATTCTAAGTCCTACTATTACGCCATTACCTGGATTATCAATATCTGACTCGTTCAGGGCAGCTGGAAGCGCCTTCAGTACGATGTTATTATCTTGAGAAATAGGGATGAACTGTATATCTGTCTGGACAGGATCTATCGATATTAGAGCAGCTCTTTCTCCGATACTTTTTTCAACTGAATTATCGGACTTAGCAGCAGAATTTAAGTTAGAAGCCATTGTTTTTGAGGCCTCCTGTTGACTTTGTTCCGAATTGAAACTACTGTATGTACTGATATTAGTCGTACTAACTCCGTTTGTGTTAGTCGTTAGTGGGTATATATTTTTAATTAGAGATCCTAAAGGTTCTCCGTAGAGTTCTATTTTATTTTCAACTTGATCAGATTCTGATTGTATTTGACTTTCATTTATAAGATCAGTACTGACAACAATACCTTTGTCGTCTACTTCTGATCTTACTGAGTAGGATGTATTATTATTTTCTTGAGAAATTATCTTAGAGTCGACACTGTCTATCTTAAGGTTAAGGTACATCAGCGAACTGAATACTAAAAAAATGATACTTATAATACCCATTCGCCTATACCATAGATATCTTGTTTGTTTGTTCTGTTGATCTATTCTTTTGATGGCTTTCTCGAATACAAAATCTGGTGGTGTATTCCAATCTTCCGATACATCAGAACTGAATTTTGATTTTATAAAATCAAACAATTTATTATATGAATAATCACGCATAATTTTCGATCTTAAACATGTCTTCGATTTTGGACCGAAGCATTTTTTTTGCTTTTGACAATTGAGATTTTGATGTGCCCACGCTTATTTCTAAATGCTCCGCTATTTCTTTATGACTATACCCTTCGATGGCATACATATTAAATACAATCCTGTATCCATCTGGTAATTTCTGTATCTGCTTCAGCAATTCTTCAGCAGATAGATTACTTAATGGATTATTAGTATCTCCTAACCATATCATATCATCTCCTATTTCTTGAAAAGTATTATGCTTCCAGTACTTTCTCTGGTACATTATACTATCATTCACCACTATTCTACATGACCATGATTTGAATGAGCCATATTCTGGTTTGAAGGTATCTATTTTAGTGTAAATATTGACTAATGCATTCTGTAGTGCATCAGCAGCATCTTCTCTATTTCTTAAATATCTTAATGCTATTGTAAACCATATAGACTTATACTTATCATATACCTCTCTCTGCGCAGATAGGTTCCCCTTCCGGCATCGATTCAGTAAAGTAGTCTCTTCAGTCATTTGATCAGTTAATTAAAAATTAATAGCACTAATTATAAGCTACTATGTATGCAGACAGTAATAGGTTGCCTGATAATGAAAATAAAATTAACTAGTATTGTTAAATATTAGTGTTACTAAGAAGACTTATATACCAGATACCTCTATAATACTCTACAGGCCAGGATGATAGACACATGTATGATAATGAAATCTATATTATATGTGTACAAGTCATCATCTTATCCATACAATTGATTATCAATTATTTACGTAAGTAATTACCTATATCTTCTATATGATAATTCGATATCTACCCGGGTGCTGACGTGGCCAATCTAAAGGGCATGATACTGTTATCGTAGATTAATTGTAATCAGAGATTTTTTTTTCTGCAATGACATAAGATATCATCTCTGTATATCAAATAAAGCTAAAGACTAAAGAATAGGTTAAAAAATGGTTGATACTGAATCAATTGTCGTAGACATATCGTTATTTTGGTACTTATGAAGGCATTAATTGTAATTACATCACTTATATTTTCTCTGAGTATCAGTAATCAGAGCTATAGTCAAGAGGATATTATATATGACAACATGATATATGTACCGTATATCAAGTCTGTAACGTTCACTCACAAAAGCCTCTCGACGTCTCTGCCTATTATAGATCTCAATTCTCAGTATGAAGGTGCACTCAGGTTAGAATTTGATGACATAGAGGGTGGATTTAAGGACTACAGTTATTCTATAGTCCATTGTGATAAAGACTGGTACCCTTCAGGCTTAGATGAGATAGAATATCTTGAAGGATTTAACGGAGAAGAAATAGATAATTTTGGATTTTCGAGTAATGCCTACTCAGAATACACTCATTTTACTCTCGACCTACCTAATTTTGATCTCAAATGGACCATCTCAGGTAACTATCTTCTTATAATCAAAGATGCTGATTACGATGTACCCATAATCACCAGGCGATTTATGGTAGCGGAGAATGAGATGATTATCGGTTATAACTTGATAAGACCGAGTAATGTCCAGAAGATGAATACCCACCACGAACTGGAATTATCAATCAATTTTGAAGACTTCAATATAAGTCGACCTCGACAAGAATTATTTGTCACGATCGTACAGAATGGTAACTGGAACTCCTCTACAGAAAACCTCAAAGGAAACTTTGTCGTCGGCGATATGCTCAAGTTTAATCAATATGATCAGATAACCTTTCCAGCTCTGAAAGAATTTAGAAGTTTTGATATACGGACATTAGATTTCACTACAGAATTCGTTAATAGCATAGATCGGAATGATACTGAGACTAATGTACTATTAGATCTCAACAAACGCCGCTATGATAGGAATTTCTTATTTGAGCAAGATGCTAATGGTTTTTTCGTATTGGATAATTTAGATGCTCGTGACCCGACACTCAGCAGCGAATACTGTAATGTCATATTCAACTTAGAATCACACAAGGAGTACGAAGATGAGCTCTATATAGTAGGTGCTTTTTCTGACTGGCAAGCTAAGGAAGAATACAGGTTAGATTATGATAGCAGTAGAGAATTATATCTGGGCGAAGCACTATTCAAGCAGGGATACTATGATTATATGTTTGCACTTAAGAATGATGATGGTTACTTAGACATTGATGCCATAGAGGGTAGTTTTTTTGAGACAGAAAACGATTACCTGATTATCGTCTACTACCGTCCTATGGGTGCCGAATATGATCGTATCGTCGGTGTCACTAATTTCAGTTCTGCTCCTACTAATTGATAAAAAATTATCCATCATCAGGTATCACTCAACCATAACTTAATAGTTAGTACTTGATTATTACTGACAAGAGCTTGTCATAAAAAAGGCTATAATCAGTGTGATGTATAGGCTTTGTGAGTGATGTAAGCGCTGATGTAGTGGCTCAGCAGTTTGAATGGGTAATGATGTGGTCTATATTTGAATCATAATTAAAAAGGGAAAGTCATGAAAACATTAATAGTCACAATCATCTTCGCAGTAACAATGATAAGTTCATCATTCGCTTCAGTAACACCTGAGTCAGAATTATCAATTATTGCTTCTCCTACAG
>CALLAG010000231.1 GCA_938002705.1 uncultured Saprospiraceae bacterium
TGCTGATGCAGCAGTTCGTTCACTTTTGATTGACGTTTAGTCAATCAAATTCCGACTTTGTCGGAACCGTTCACTCACCGCTAAAAGCGAAAGAGATGATGTTAGCTCCCATACGTAATGCTTTGAGGCGGACCTCTTCTGGATCTTTGTGTACTGATGGGTCTTCCCATCCGTCACCTAAGTCAGACTCATAGCTGTAGAAGCATACTAGTCGGCCTTCCCATATGAGACCATATCCTCTGGCCGGTTGGTCATCATGCTTATGGATCTTAGGGACTCCATTTTCGAAATTAAATTTCTGATGATATATAGGATGATCAAACGGTAATTCTATAAAGTCTAATTCTGGAAAAGTCTTCTTCATCGCTAATCTGGCGAATGCATCCATACCATAATTATCATCGATATGTAAGAATCCTCCGGCCATAAGATACTGTCTGAGATTATCCGCATCAGCATCTGAGAATACGACATTACCATGTCCTGTCATATGGACGAATGGATAATTAAATAAATCCAAACTCCCCACTTCTACTGTACCATAATCCAGATCTATGTCAGTACCTAACTGGCTGTTGCAGAATCTTGCAAGATTGGGTAGGGCTGTAGGATTAGAATACCAGTCACCTCCACCACTGTACTTGAGTAGTCCTAACTTATATGTAGGTGGTGAGCTGAATGCAGCAAGTATAAAGAAAGCACTGAGTATAATGATGATATTCTTCATGTAATCCTTAAGTATTTTTTATCTATTAGTATTTATTAAAATGGGATTGCTTGCCATTGATTACACCTATAACCTTTCCCGTAAGGGATTGATTCCAGAAAGGCGAATTTTTAGATAATGATTGATTAGTCTTGTCGCCTAATGTCCACTTCTCTGATGGGTCGAATATTGTCATATTAGCTACTTGATCGACTTCTATCTGAGGTATATCTATACTCAATACTTTTCTTGCATTGATGGCTAAGCTAGGTATAAGTTTGTTTAAGTTGATCTTAGGCACATGTGTCATGAGACCACTGAATACAGTCTGTAGTCCTATCGCTCCAGGCTCTGCATAAGTGAATTCTTTTTTCTTAAGTTCTTCTTCGAGGGCTCTATGGTTACTTGTGATGATATCTATCTTGCCAGAGTTCACACCTTTGATAAGGGCTTGTCTGTCGTCTTCTGATCTGAGTGGCGGCGTCACTTTAGCATTTACATCAAATTGTGCTATCGCCTCATCCGTAAGGCATAGGTTAAGATAACATACCGATGATGAGTGCTGCTTGCTTTTAGTTTCTGATATTTTCTCTACACTTTCTGCAGCACTTATATTATGTGATAGTAGTCTGCTGTCCGCATACTCTCGCAGTCTAAGATCCCGCTCCAGTGTCATCATTTCCGCAAGGGTAGGACTTGCCTTTAATCCCAGGCTTGTGCTTACGATACCCTCATGTACACTATTGCCGTTAGATATAGTGAGATCGTCTGGCGTATTTATAATAAGAGACTTTGTGCCCTTAGCATATTGTAGTGCTCTGAGCATAAGACCGTTGGAGTGTATAGATTGTGTCCCATCAGAATAGGCAACTGCACCACAGTGATGCATGTCTATCATCTCTGTAATTTCCTCGCCCTTGCACTGCTTACTTACAGCACCTATAGGGTAGTAGTCTACGATATGATCCTTAGTAGTGTTGAGTATATATTGTACTGTTGATTTGTTATCTATGATAGGATTCGTATTAGGGAATGGCGCTATGGCTGTATAGCCACCTGCTGCAGCGGTCTTACTCATGCTCTCCATCGTCTCTCTATGTTCGTATCCAGGTTCTCCACATAGAGCACCTATATCCATCCAACCTATAGATACATGAAGGTTGTCTGAGGTGATGACCTTTCCTTTTTCAGATTTGATACGGGAGCCTATCTTAGTGATGGTCCCATTTTCTATGAGTATATCTTTCTTAGTATTATGATAGGGGCTATCAGGGGATATTATGTGAGCATTTTTGATAAGAATGGTCATAAAGCTTATAGCGTAGTTTTATGTATAGTTTCTTAAAGTTTCCAAAATCTTAATAGCAGTGTCTCTATCGCTAAGAAGATCAATGCTAATATAAGGCACCATTTCCAGAATCGTATACCCTGATCTTTTTGCTTGATGATCTGACTGAGATCTGCAGAGGCCGTATTACCTATGACATTCGCGTCAGCTCCATACTTGTCTTCGAGTTCTTCTTTGGATTCATAATCAAGATTAGATTCTATGCGATCATAATTAAATGCCAATCCTTTGACCATCTGATCTTCAAGATTAAGGTTATAGAATCCTGCCTTTCGTATCATATTATTAAAGTTGACTAATGTGGTATTACCCATATTCGTCTGTCCTGGAATGAATTCTTCTTCGCCTTTGATCTTATATATGATCTCGTTATTAGATGATGTATTATTGACTTCAGTGTAGTTGTCCTTCCCTATGGCGTAAGATATCTTCTCGCTCTGTGTAGCTGAGAAGGATAGCTTATAGAGCATCGGTACGAATACTTCCGCATTAGTGACTAAGTCATTATACTGGACATCAAGTGGTGCTGCACAGATATACACCTTTCCTTTGCCACGGTTATATTTCGTTAAGAAATTCTGACCACTCCTATATCTTAATAGATATTCTCCACCTCTTGCACTGAATGACGTGAAGTTGTAATGCCCCTGAGTAGTAGGTAGCTTAAGATTGTTACTCGTAGATGTATATACATTATCGAATACAAATTCTGAAGTATTGATCTTACTTACACTCTGCTCAGTATCTTCCCATTGCGAGATAGAGTTAGCATTGAGTTGGTTAAGGAAGGCATTGTAGGTTTCTATATCTGCAGTCCTCGGAGGAAATGCTATTATATTACCGCCATTCTCTACATACGTCTTAAGCGATGCAGTGAGACCAGAACTTATACTTGTAAGCGAGGCCAGCACGATGAGATCGTAATCTTTAAATTTGTCATACTGGATATTACTCTCACTTGCATTATCTAAGTCAAACTGGTTAAGCCCACGGAATAGTGCTGTCAGATATCTGTCGTTGCCAGATTTATTGAGAGATAGGACTTTGATGCTTTCTTTGATATTAAAATTGATAAAGTAACTATCGTCAAACTGGATAGGGTAGTCATCGATTTTGATTTCCATCTCTTGCCAGCCTGCTTTAGTCAGTAGTAGATTGATCGTGTCGGTGATGCTACTACGAGCAGGGATATCCATCGTGCCTTCTGGTCTGTTCTGACCATTATGTGTGATGCTGAGTCTGACGTCTTTCTGGTTCTCGTCGCTATGATTAGTGACTCTGACATACAGCTTGTTATTCTGATTGATAGAGGGTACGACTGACTCGAACCATGCACTGTCTATAGCGATATTGCTTTCTCGGACCGCTTGCATAGGTATGAGGTTGACCTCTATTGTTGTATCTTTTTCTAATTCTATATCTGTGATAGATTTCTGAAAATCTGATAGCATATAAGTTATATGATTGCCATCAGCAGGTGCAGACTGTTTCTGTACTAGTAAGACATTACTCAATGCATTGACTTTAGGGCTAAGCTCTATCTCCTCTATAGCGCTACGGACATTGTCTTTAGATATCCATCTTTGCTGACTTCCTTTGAGTTCGTGAGTGAGTATCTGGAACTGGTCAGCGGGATCGTATGCTTCAACGATCTCCTCGGCACGTCTCTTCGTCTTATCAATAAGTGGTACGTCTTCTGTAGCGGCCATCATGCTGTAAGAGTTGTCTACGAATATGCTGACGTAGTTCTTACCCGCCTTGACAGTATTGTTTTTGGATATAAATGGCTGCGCAAAAGCAAATACCAATGCAGCAATAGCCAATAATCGGGATAAGAGCACTAAGAAGTTTCTGACCTTATTACGGGCACTTTTTTCTTCTTTGATCTCTTTCAGTAACTTGACATTACTGAAATACACCTTCTTAAACCTCCTAAAGTGAAATAGGTGGATAATGATGGGTATGGCGAGGGCTAATAAGCCCCATAGAATCTGTGGATATACAAATGACATATGAATCACAAAAATATGAAATCATAACTCATAAAGCATGTATTAAATTCTATGAATGGATACAATCTCATTCTTTTGGCTATAAATGATGATTTATTACATGGAATGCCTTGTTAATCACCTAATTAGAGGTAAGCTATCTAATTATCGATCAAATCAATGGATAGTACAAAACCAAGGAAAGAGTCAGAGATGGGTAAGTCCAAAGCTCTGTTTCTCTTGCCTATGATAACCCATCCCTATTCTTTCGCTTTGCGAAATTCATTTCCCTTCCCTCGTGGATGGAAGGGAGAGTGCTGCATGTGCTGAGATTCGCCATGTTAATGGCTGATATTTTGCTCTTCCTTTTCAAGGGAAGAGTCAGAGATGGGTAAGTATATGCTATGTTAAGAAACAGCCCTACCCATCCTCTATACGGAGCTTGAGGTTCACTAAGGCAAGAGTACTTTTAGTACTCTTACTGATCTTAGTTCCTCCCTATTCTTCCGTTCTGCGAAATTCATTTCCCTTACCTCGTAGGTGGAAGGGAGAGTGTTACATGTGCTGAGATTCGCCATGTTTATGGCTGAGGTTAT